>JBDTEI010000617.1:0-11768 GCA_039922675.1 Microcoleus sp. | reverse complement strand
AATACTTCCTGCTCAAAAAAACCGAAGGGTGTTGTGGAGTGAAAGGCATATTTTCCTTGGGTGGCTACGGCGATGCGATCGGCAAATTCCAACCGATTGTCCCCGTTAGCTGCTAATACTAAAATTGCTGGAGCGGTTTGTCCTGCCCGCCACCGCCCGGAACTGCGGCTTGAAAGTGTTGCGGGCAGATGCTTGACGGTTTTGCTCCAAATGCAGAACTGATCGACTAAGCGAGCGGTTTTGCCACTGCGGGCGGCTCCGACAATCCAAATTGAATCCGAGGCGACGGTTCCCAATTTATGTAAATTTGTTACCATACCATGAATACTTTCATCATTAATGTCTACAGCTAACCAACCAGCTTGATTTATGAATACTTCTCCGTGGAACAGGTTTGTAAAATTTCTCTACAGCGCTAACCAGTGGTATAGAGAAACGCCTGACAGGGCTTTGGAACAGGCCTATGATGCTGCGTTAGCAATTAAGGCGATCGAAGATGAGCATTTTGGTGGCCAAGGAATCTCAGAGCGATCGGGAGATTACGGACAGAGCACCCTGTCTTACTTTAAATCCGAACTGCAAAAATACCTCAAGGTCATCCAAACCAGGATGGTTGAGTTTAATGCTAGCCGTTCTTTTTTGGAATTGCCCGATCGGGTGGGGGCCAAACCCAAGGCGGGGCAGAGCGCCGAACGTCACCCATTAGATATCCACAGCAAAGAGCAAGCATCCCTTGTATTTGAGAAGCTAGAGTTTATTGATGGAATCATTGACAAGTATATTAATAATAGTAAATCAACGGCCATTGTTCCGCTTGTCAGTTCGGTAAACGTGCAGGTGAAATCAAGTAGCAGCTCTAAACCTAACGAAAATAAAAGTTCAGCTAATTCTATTCAAACTCGCAATGGCGAGGTTGACACTAGCTCTGAAGAGGTCAATTTATTACCCAGATCGCTTTTGGGAACTTTTAACCGAATTACTCAAGAGTTAGACCCGGAAGCAGAAAAAGACGTAGTTAAGAATTTCCGAAATTCCAAAGTAAAAACAGTCCTTTCTCTGAGATTTATTTTGCTGTTGATTTTGGTTCCGCTGTTGACAAATCAAATTGCCAAAAACTTTCTAGTGGGGCCGGTAGTAGACCATTTTAGAGTCGAGCAAAATGCTCCAATATTCATAAATTTTGACCTGGAAGAAGAAGCTTTCAAAGAACTGGAGAGATTTGAGCAGCAGCTAAAATTTGAAACGTTAATTGGCCTCGCTCCATCACTGTCTTCAGAGGAAACGGAAAAGAAGATTTCCGAGAAAGCAGTTGAGCTAGCGGAGGAATACCGCACTGAAAGTGGTGGAGCGATTAAAAATATTTTTGCCGATTTGATTTCCTGCATTGCCTTTGTCGCTATTCTCGTCAATAACAAGAAAGAGATTGAGATTTTAAAATCTTTCATGGACGACGTGGTTTATGGCCTCAGCGACAGTGCTAAGGCTTTCATAATTATTTTGTTTACGGATGTGTTTGTGGGATTCCACTCGCCTCACGGTTGGGAAATAATTCTCGAAGGTGTATCGAGGCATTTGGGAATCCCTGAAAATCGGCAGTTCATATTTCTGTTTATTGCGACTTTTCCAGTGATATTGGATACGGTATTTAAATATTGGATATTCCGTTATTTAAACCGGAGTTCGCCTTCTGCTGTTGCTACTTACAAGAATATGAACGAGTAATTTGTAATCACAGTTATTGTAGGGTGCATCAGTTTGTAGGGCGAGGCACACCGCACCGGTGGATATTATATTGTAGTTGAGTTTGTAGTACAATGGGCAGCGATCGATCGGCGTGAGCAACTTTTCTTCCTAAGTGTCAGCTTTTTGATTCTGAACCAAAGTTTGGAAAAGTCATTTTCCTTGCTTGAAGTCTGAAAAATTGGTTGCGTAGCTTGGTTGGAAAATCAAGACGCCCTGTCGCCGATCGATCCGTGAAGAGCGCCCGAAAAACTCAATCAGTGCGCATTGCGCGCCCTACAACCTATGGTTAGGAATGGCAATTTAATAACTTAAGCAACTTGCTTGTTACCAGGAAGATCCTGGTAACGCAGATCCGGAGGAAGAGCCTCCTTTGACTTTCCAGATTATAGGAGAGAGGACTGTAGGAGCTGTTTAAGTTATTAAATTTTGGTTCCTTATTTGACAAAAAATGAAATTGGTCGAATTAGCAATTACTAATTAGCAATTGCGATCGACCTAATTCCAACGCTTCTTGCGCTGTCGCTGGTTGGCTACTGACTCCACCAGTCCCAGTGCGAGAAAATTACTCAGCAGCGACGCATTCCCGTAACTGAGGAAAGGTAGCGGAATCCCCGTCACTGGGGCTAAGCCGATGTTCATCCCAATATTGACGAATACCTGAAAAATTAACATTGACAGTACGCCGATCGCCAGCAAGGAACCAAAATTGTCGTTTGCGGTTTGAGCAATAATCACCAAGCGGAAACAAATTATCCAGAATGTCACCAGAACGCAAATACAGCCAATAAAGCCCAATTCTTCGCCGATCGCAGAAAAGATAAAGTCCGTATGCTGTTCGGGAATAAAGTTAAGCTGAGTTTGGGTTCCGTGAAACAAACCCCTGCCTTTGAGTTCCCCGGCCCCGATCGCAATCCGAGATTGAATCAAGTGATATCCGCTACCTAAAGGGTCTTTCTCGGGGTTTAAAAAGCCCGTCAGGCGCATTTTTTGATAATCCTTCAGCACGTTCCAAAAAAGGTGTCCGACGTGTCCCGACACCACGTTCACCAACACAACACCGAAAGTCCCCAACCAAGGCCAAGGTAGGCTTCGCCAAGCGATAATACCCGCAACTACTACCCAAGCTATCCAAATCGGTGTAGACAGGTTATTTAGCAGCACCGAGATTAGAGGAGAGAACAGCAATATCAGCCAGCCGGGATTGACATTACCCCAGTAAAACATCCCCATTGTGATCGCGCCAAACACCAGCGAAGTACCTAAATTTGGTTCAGCAAAGATCAATCCCCAGGGTAGGGCCATAATCGCCAGCATCCTCAACATATCCCTCACCGTGGGGACAGTCTTCTCGTGCAGGAGAGCCGCTAAAGTGATAATCATCCCTACTTTGGCAAATTCTGAGGGTTGCAGGTAGAAGCCGCCGATATTGATCCAGCGCTGGGCGCCGAGCCCTGTACTACCGATAAACCGCACTGCGATCAGCGACAAATTGATTAATATGTAAATTGGCCATTTCCACTGAATCAGTATTTGGTAGCGACAGCGGGAAATGATGATGGCGATCACCAAACCGACTCCGCCAGTTACCCAGTGCCGCCACCAGTCGATCAGCCCTTGGTTGATTTCGACGCTGCGGATCATGATTCCGCCGAAGATGGTGAGGCCGATGCAAGCGGCAAAAAGCCAAGGGTCTGATTCTTCCCAAGGTTTGAAGATCGATGTCCAGCGGTTTCTGACTTGTATTCTTTGGAACATGAGGATTTTAGATTTTAGATTTTAGATTTTAGATTATCGAGCCGATTTTCGGAAGTTGTAGATATATTTCGGATTTTGAGCTTAGACCTTACTGCGGGATCGTTGGTGTCAGTATGTCACTTTATTCGGCGACTTGTACTGAGGTTCCGGGCCGTCAGCAACTGGCTAACAGCCCGTGTATTAGGGTTGAAAAACCGGGTTTCTGCCCGCAACGATCGTCAATTGGTGCCGGGGCGGTGCGCACAGAGTACCAATCTCGGATTTAGCCCGCCCTCTAGGCAAGTCCTAGAATCATCCTCATGCCGGCTCGTAAAGGTACTCAAAACCGTTACCATCGGGGTCTCTGCCGTAAAAAGAAGCTGTACCGTCGCGGTGTTCGTGAATCTGGGTGACGGAAACACCTTCAGCTTTAAGCTGTTGGTAGGCGGATTCCATTTCTGTGCGATCGTCAAATACAAACCCAAAATGCGGCCCTGCTTGGTCGTAAGTCGGGCTCAACAGCGCTAGTCCGTCCTCTCCTGCTTTCAAATAAGCCCAGTCTGCATCTTTCCAGACTAACTCCATGCCCAAATTTAGGTAGAATTCAGCAGATTTATCTATGTCTTGTACGCAGACGGCTACGTGTCCCAATCGTTTGAGTTTCATATCTACAAAATTTATGGTTGTGCTTTAGTTTATTGTATCTATTTTCTCATTTATAGCAGAAGGAAGAAGGAATAAGGAATAAGGAAGAAGAAGCAATCGACCACATGAGTTTCAGCAATCAAGAACGTCCTAACCATCTTGGCGGTTGCTAGATTTATAGATTAATTAGGTATTTTTTCATGAGTTTTTGTCGCGGCTAATTGTACTTTTTCTACTTGTTTGCTGGCGTTCATTTCGCTGAACAGTTCAATGGCGCGGTCGAAATTTTCTTTGGCTGGCTCGATGTTACCGAGTTTTTGTTCTGTCAGTGCGAGTTGATAGTAAGCTTCGGCTCGGTCTAATTTAGCACTGGGTAGAGCGAGTATTTCGATTGCTTCTGCATGGTGTTGCAGGGCTCGGTCAAATTCTCCTCCTTCTCGGTACAGCGCGGCGATACCGTTGAGTGCTTTGGCTTTGATGGTGCTGTACTGGTTTTGCTCGGCCTGGGCGATCGCCTGACGGTACAAAATCAAGGCTTTTTCTGGATCTCCCAGGTTTTTGTAGGTGGTGGCTAGAAACACTAACTTGTATCCCGTACCCACTAACTGACTCTCTTCGCGATCGGCATAAAGTTTTTCGGCGAGAGCCTTCGCCTCTTTTTTGACTCCGACACAGGAGTTGAGGAAAGCTAACCCAACATCCATCGAATAGCTGTTAATCCCGATTTCTTCCCGCGAACTCTTGAGCTTAACAAATATTTCCCTAGCTGTTTCTAATTCCAGCATTTCTATTTGACAAAAACCTATATTAATCGCAGCATTAACTTTCCAAAATTCCAGATTAGCTTGTTTGCCGTTTTCCGGCTCGCTGCTTTTCGAGATACTTTGCAAAGATTTAGTTGCTTTTATTTCGGATATTTGGTGACATTCTATGGCTTGATTGATCTCGCCTAATATCCGATAACAAATGCCTAAAATACTGTAAAGACCACTCAAATAATAATCAGAAGTCACATTGTTGACAATGCGAGTAGTTGCAGAAATTATTGGCTGCAAAAAACCTGATTTGTAGAGTGCTCGACCCAGCTTGTAATCTTTGGCAAACTGGATATTGATTTTTTTGAGGATGACGCTAGCGGCCTGGTCGAAACAGCTAATTGCCACATAATGATAGTAAGCTTCAAAAGCTTTCAGCGCATCTTCTACAGTCTCAATAGTCTCTACGCTCTCTGTCCAAAATTCGGCTGCTTTGCGGTTGGCCGTCTCCCAGTCTCCGGGTGAAAGCCGATCGACTGCTTCTTCGCGAATTGCCGGATGCAGCCAGTATTCGCCCTTCTGAGACTCGACTAGCGATCGGTGCAACAGCGATTTAATGATTTGTCGCCGTCCGGCTTCGGGCACATCCCAAAGCAAACACAAAAGTGCGTCAGTGGGGACTGTAGGCACGTCTTGATAGCGGTAACAGCCCAAGCGACAGAGTAGTTGATAAGCTTCGGCATCGAGTTCTTGCAGGCGGTTGAACTGACTGGTAACTAAATTTTTCAAGTCGGTTTCAACGAGCGGATCGTCGCTATTTTCCAGCCAGTAGGCTGCCATATCTGCGTCAAAATCTTCTCGCATTGTCCCCCAAAGAATGCCCATTGCTTTGGCATTTCCGCCGTAAACTTTGTGCATTTCCTGGAGGGCGACAGCATCTGTGTTGATGTTGCGATCGCTAAAATACTGCTGCCAAGTTTCCACATCCAATCCCGGAAGCAGGTAGTGTTCGACGGTTACGTCAGAGTCGCAAAGTCGATCGCGACTGGTAATTAGCGTTACCGACTGCACCGCCGCGTCAGCCAAAACTCGCAACAGTTCGACGTAAAGCCGGTGCGGTTCAATAAACTTACCTTGTCCGTCGAGGGCGGCTTCCAAGTTGTCAATCAATACGCCGACTTTGTGAGTCTGAAGCTGTCGCTTTAGCCGCCCGAGGGTGACGCCAAAGTCTGGGCCTGGTTCTTCCTGAAAGTCTTGCTTGAGCCATTCTTCGATCGCACTCTGTAAGGCTGTGAGGTTCTCTGTCTCTTTTGCCATCAGCAGTTCAATTACGCGATCGAACCCTTGAGATTTGAGATACTGTCGGGCTAAAGTCGTTTTGCCCATACCGCCGGCACTTTGGATCACAATCACTTTAGCGCCTTGGGCTACCAGAGTATTCAGATCTTCGATCGCCCCAAACCGGCCCAAAAAGTTTGGGTTTTCGATTTCCAACTCCGAATCTAATCCGAGAGATGCTCGATCTGGAACAATTTGCCCCGACGGCGGTTCTAGTTTCGAGTAGCTGCGCCAATATCGATCTACTACCGCTTGCAGGTTATCTCTTTTAACTTTTTCGCCTTCTCCAAACAAAGCTGAAAGCCGCTTCCACAAATTAGAGGCAGCATCCTTAACAGTCCCTACTCCATATCCTTCACTTTCTGCAACCTGTTGGTACGTCCTGCCTTGCACCCCGATCCAAGCTTCGCGAAAGATAGCGTTGTCAAGGTTGTCGAGGGTTTTCAGGTTTCGAGCCACAAGTAACGAGTTAGTAAAATCCAGTGCTTGATCCGCTTCCATTGAGTCACCAGGTTTAGCGTTACCCATCTGAAACAACTCTAACAGACTTTTTCCGACTCGCTTACACCCTCAAACAGCCGACTTATATGGACTTTTGCCGACTGACAAAGCCGAGGTTGGCCGGCGAGACTGTTGAGTGTGGAGGGGAAGTTGACAGACAAGCTTCTGACATCCCCACAAATCAAGTCCAGCATACATTCAGGAGCAAGCTGCTATGTCTACTAACACTGTTGAAATGGCGATCGTTGATGAAGAAATCCGCCCTCAAGAATGCGGCCGCGTGCAATTCCAAAACAGTTGGTGGCCTGCCAAGTGCGAACAAGAGATGACTTTTCAACCGGGTGACGTAGTTCGCGTCATCGGAATTGACAACATTACTCTGATTGTGGCAGCCTAGCTGCCGATCGATCAAGCGAGTATATCTCTCAAGTTTTTGCCTCTGAAGAATCCGACAAATCTGCACCCAGGAGTCCTAAAGTTATGAGTCTCAGCCATTTGAAAAAAGCGGTGGTAGAAGAAGAAATCCGTCCAGGCCAATCCGGTCGAGTCCGATTCCAAAGCACTTGGTGGCCTGCGAAGTGCGATGGACAAATAACTTTGAAACCGGGTGATGTGGTTCGTGTCCTGGCACTTGAGAACATTACTCTGATAGTTGAATCGTAGTTGGGAAAAAGTCTGTTAGTGGGGAGTTATCAAACGGCACTAATCTAGAAGGCTAAATTTAAATTTTAGAGCTAAATACGCAGAGATTTAAATCTTTCGGTATCCGCATAAACTGTTGGTATTCAAAACTGAAGCCCAACCCATTTTTAGGAGTAGCAATCATATTTTTTGACTATTTTGAAGAAGCAATCGTTGCAGAATAAATTCGACCTAACCAATGCGGTCGCGTTCGTTTTCAATGCAGTTGGTGGCCTGCGAGGTGCGATAAAGGCATAACTTTGAAACCGGGGGATCTGGTTTATGTGGTGGGAATTGACCAGATTACCTTGCTGGTGGAGAGTATAGCTTGAAATGCCGGAACTTGCGATCGCGCTGTCGCCATCTAGGCGGGTGTCTCTTCAAATCACTTCACAGGCGCGATCGCCCTTTTTACCTATATTCTCTTCCACATTATAGCGTTGAACCTCAACAACAGGTATGCGCCGGCACTATTGTCGGCGTTTTTTGCAGGATTGACAAGGCGATCGCTCTTAATGCCAGTTTCCCCAAAAAATGCAAATGTATGCAAGTTCCAAACCCATACAGGATAAGTTATTATTCTATCTCAAATATAAAAATGGCAAATCTCAAATGTGCTGAGGCCATTCGCCGCAAATTGTGCTAATCTGACAGCAATCCACTTTTAGGCTCGATCGAGCTTCCATTCAGCAATGCGAATAGGTAAAAATTTACAAAAGTTTCTGCTGTTCACAATAGCATTTTTTTTTGCAGCATCCCTGCTAATTCAAGTTACTAAATTTAACAATTACTTCGGCTTCAACCGCGCTGATACCGATGTGAAAGTTATTGCCCTAACCTACGATGATGGCCCCTATCCTCCCTATACAAATCAGCTTTTAGATGTCTTAGACCGCTATCAAATTAAAGCAACTTTTTTTGAAATCGGTCGCAATATTGAGAAACATCCAGAAATCGTGCCAATGATTGTGGCGAGGGGAAATGAGTTGGGAAACCATTCCTACTCTCACAAAGATATGATGTTTAAACCTCAGCAGCATTTGCTTTCTGAGATTGAAAAAACTGACAAAGTTTTGCAAGAAAATGGGGTGAAGCAGGACAGTATTAATTTTCGACCGCCTTGGGGGAGGAGATTTATAGGTTTGTCTTATTTGGTTTACCAAATGCACAAAAAATTGATTATGTGGGATATAGATTCTCAAGATTATGAGAAAACTCACACGGTAGATGATATTGCAAATAAGGTGATTAATAATGTGCGACCGGGTTCGATTGTGGTGATGCACGACGGCGGGGGCGATCGATCGAAAACGGTTGCAGCAACTGAGATAATTGTCAAGACTTTGCAGTCAAAAGGTTATCAATTTAAGACTATTTCTGAGTTACTGAAATAATAGATCGAAAAAAAGTAGGGTTTGGAGTTGAGACTAAGTGTGAATCTGATTGGGTTGTCTAGGGCTATGTTAGGGAAGCATTGCTTAGATGCAGGCTGGGGTCAATTCTTCACAATCCTAGAGCAGACTTGTCTAAAACATGGCGTGTACTTCCAGAAGGTAAGCGCACACAAGACAAGCCAAACTTGCCTTAACTGCCTAACTGAAACGGGTAAAAAAGAGCTGTCAATGAATCGCTACGCCAATCAATCGGCCGACTCCAAAGGTAATAGCAGCCGCGAGAAAGCCGAATATCACCTGACGAGTTCCTGAATATAAAATGCTGCGTCCTGTCAACAGAGTGATGCCCGCACCTATTAGAAATAGTCCTAACCCGCTTAACAGTAAACTGGCATAAATTGCGATTTGACCAGTCAGCAAAAAGAAGGGAGCAACGGGGATAATCGCGCCCAGAGCAAACAAAAAGAATGAGGTGATTGCCGCCTCCCAGGGTGAGCCACCCAGTTCATCAGGATCGATGCCTAATTCTTCGCGAGAGAGCGTATCTAAGGCAGTCGTGTGATTGGTCATCATCTTCGCCGCTAGATTTTTCGCCTGTGCTTCTGGGAGTCCTTTGGCTTGGTAGATGAGGGCGAGTTCCTCTTCTTCCTCCTCGGGGACTTCTTCGACTTCCCGGCGCTCGATCGCAATTTGACGCTCATACAATTCACGGGAACTCTGAACCGAAAGCCATTCTCCCAATGCCATTGAGCAAGCTCCTGCCAACAGTCCCGCCATGCCGGTGACTAAGATGGACTTGCCTGGAAGATCCGCTCCCGCCACCCCCATAACCAAGCTTAAATTAGACAGCAGCCCATCGCTGGCACCCAAAACGGCGGCGCGGAGGGAATTGCCGCCTGCGGTGCGGTGTCGCCCTTCGATTTTGGCTAAAGTGCTACCATCGATGCCTGTGTGGGTGGGAGCAGAAATCGCTTCCAACAGTCGGGCGTGCGATCGTTCCTCGATCGGGAGTTGAGTATTGTGAGCATCCGGTTGAGCATCGTAGCTGTGGCTATCAACCTGCTCCATCGCATTGAGAGTAGGCAGCACAAACTGGGGGCCAAACCATTTAGCAAACAGTGCTAGCGTTAGAGTCCGCCAACCAATGCGACGCTTCGGAACTGGGTAGCCCGCCTGACGCAACTTGTCTTCCCAAACTTGAGCGTGAGTTTGCTCAGTCAGAGAGAGGCGGCGGTAGACTTCAGCAAGTGCAGGCTGGGATTCAGCTTTTGCTAGGGCGTGATACAGGTAGGCGCTTTCAATTTCGTCCTGCCAGTTTTCTAAATGCCGTGCAATGTCGGTTTGGTTGCTCATTATTTGTACCTGTACTTGACATCCTGTTGCGCCCGTGAAGTGAAGAAGCGACCACCATTGCGCCCGCTAGATCCTGAGTCGCCAAGGGCGTGATAAATCCTGAGATTATAGCAAGTGATTCATTTACGCTTTGGCAATTAGGAACAAAAATTTAATAACTTAAACACCTCCTAAAGTCCTCTCTTTTATAAGCTGCTAGAGAAAAGGAGGCTCTTCCTCGCCTATCTGCGTTACTTTCGCTCTTCCTGGTAACAAGCAACAGTAGACCTCTTGCAGAAATCTTCGAGTCATAGAGCAACCGCAGATATCGGACAGATAAACACCGATTGACGCAGATGGTTTCAGGGTATTTTCGGATTTTTGCAAGAGGTCTAGTTATTTAATTGTCATTCCTTAGGAATAACTAGAAATTCTGTTCTATACCATATTATGATAATTTTTGTGCTAGCGAGCATCTCGAAAATGACGCACCGTAATACTACTAAACTACTACCACTAAGGAATGATCGGTGGTTTGAGATAGTTTGCTGCGTAATTAGCAATTTTCTGGCTGCCACCAGCTTTGCCCATTCTTTCTAAGCCATTTTTAACGCAACTCTCTAAATAATCTTTGTCTTGCAAAGTGCGATCGACTGCCAAAGCTGCTTCCTGAATAATCTCAGAATTCGCGGTTTTTGTGCCGATAACCTGCACGGAATCACCTAACAGCCGATTTTGAGCTTCCGCAAACCGATAGGTAAATGACGGGCCCTCACCGGGTATTGTAATTACAGGTTTTCCTAAGCCGACAGCTTGTTCGAGGGCGGTTCCCGTCATCCCAATTACTAAGCTAGATTGTTGCAAAATATCGGTAAAAGCATCAGAATAGCAAATTATTTCAACAGTGAATTCTGGGTCGCTACCCTGCTGTTTGATTTCTTGAAAAATTAATTTTTGCTCTCGGTGCAGCCATCCGGATCTGGCAGCAATATCATCTAATTCGAGCATCAAACTCGGAACTAAAGCCGCCACAAACTGCACCGGTTGGGAAGCAATGGCAGCAATTTGTTTAACTAATTTCAGCAGCAAAACCAGGTTGTCGGTGGCTTCGGGGAGGCGGGAACCGGGGAGGATGGCGATCGCCCTAACTCCAGCCTTTAACTGCAAATCTTTGCCTGTAGGACTGAGGTTGTCCATGACAGGATTGCCGACAAATATGGCTTTCTCGAAACCCTGTCGGTTTAAGTCCGCAGCAGTCAATGCGTCCCTAGTGAAAATAGCCAGACATTGCTCGGAGGAAAGCAAATAATTCAAGAGGAAACCCAAATCGGCTAGCCCTTCGTAATAAGTAGAATGAGCTGACAGAAAAATTATATAGGGCCGGCCTGTGGCATGGGCGAACCCCGCCGCGACAATATCCCCAGTCGTCACCAGCAAATCGCAGCACTGCGAATACTCCCTAGTAGCCTTGAATTGCTGTAAAGTCAAACGAACTAGCCCCGCCCTCACATCTTTGACGAAAAATAGGGGATTCATGTAAAAAACTCCGCCAGATGGCATGGGACTGGTTGGCCCAATCATCGGTACGCTCGATCGACTGTAAGCAGCCCCGTCACCTACAATCGGCATAGCTGAAACATCAATA
>JBDTEI010000616.1:0-3892 GCA_039922675.1 Microcoleus sp. | reverse complement strand
TGGTTTTGACCGTTCCGTGGCATCCTGACACCAATCCCAATAACCCATTTTCTAAGAATGCGAGTCAGCGGTGGGGAGGCGTGGTGAATTGGCGCACCGCAACGAGTTTTGACGCGACTCAAGCTATTATCAGCGGTTTGCAAAAAAGCAATACGCGAGAAGGATTGCAACAAGCACTCAGAAATCCGAATTTCTCTGCCATTGGTGCGAGTGAGGATGTGAGGTTTTTACCAACGGGCGATCGATCGAACAAAGCGATTTTAGTACAGGTTCAACGCCAAGGAAACAATTACAGGTTTGTGGCGCTACCTTGATTAGGTGACACAAGAGCGAGTCTGGCACAAATTGAACTCTTTCCCTTCTATTCTCAACCTTTGCGTCCTTTGCGTCTAAGCGCTTCGCGCAGGCTACGCCAACGCGGTTCGTTAGTATTCGTAGGGTGTGTCGCCATTAAAAATCTCTCGCATTCAATCAACTTTTCGAGCGGTGACGCACCTTATACCATTTATAAAAAAGCTTGCTACAACAAAAATGTTGGGTTGGTTCAGATGATTCCGGGATCAAACAGGTACGTCGCTATGAGATTGTTGCTCTTTTTTGATGATTGTTGATGGCGACGCACCCTACGGCTAATAGACCTCTTGCAAAAATCAGAAAATACCCTGAAATCATCTGCGTCAATCGGTGTTTATCTGCCCGATATCTGCGGTTGCTCTATGACTCGAAGATTTCTGCAAGAGGTCTAATGACTACAGCAATTTTCGCCCTGCATCAGTCATCAGTTATATCATGTCCGATCCATTAACCGCAATTAGATTCGATCGCGCGTGCGGACTGAAGGGGGCACTACAAACCGTTGACTAATGACTAATGACCAATTTTTTCACTTCCAATACCTGCGCCAGTGAAACAAATTCTCCCACAAATTCTGCAAAAAAGTATTGCTGCGGAGGCGCTCCGACTCCCAAACAGCAGCAGTTTGACCGTTAATTGCCGAAAAACTTGACCAAATATCAGGAAGTTCGGCGATCGCCTCAACCTTCATCCCGTGACGCACAGCCAAGGCGATCACATGAATCAACTCAGCAGCTTGCGGGCCCACAATACTCGCTCCCAAAATCTCCCCATTCCGCCGCCCGACAATCTTACAAAAACCAGTTGTCTCCCCGGACATTTGAGATCTTTCAACATTCTTGAAATATTCCCGAGCCACAATCAAATCATCTCCAAAACGACGCCTTGCTTGCGCTTCCGTCAAGCCAACCCTCGCCAACTGCGGGTCAGAAAAAATCGCCCAAGGAATCCCGCGATAATCTATTTGATACATCGGCAAAAACAAAGCATTTTTCACAGCAATCGCAGCTTCGCAATTAGCAATGTGAGGGAACGAATAACCGCCAGCAACATCACCACAAGCGTAAATCCGCGAATTAGTTGTTTGCAGCTTTTCATTTAAAATCAACCCACGATCGCTAAATTTAACTCTAGCCGCTTCCAGATTTAACGATTCAAAATTATGCTGGCGGCCCGCGGCCAGAAAAATCTCCTCAGCTTCGATCGCCCTAGGCCCAGCTTGAATCCACTTTTTACCCTCAATCACCCGAGCTTGAGTCACCTCAGTAGCAGTCAGAATCCGCACTCCTTCGGCTTCCATTGCAGCTTGAACCAAGCCAGCAGCCTCTCGGTCTTCTTTAGCCAAAATCTGCGAACCCTTCACCACAAGCGTCACAGCAACCCCTAATCGAGCCAAAGTTTGAGCCACTTCGACACCGCTGGGATCGCCACCGATTACAGCCAAAGTCTTAGGAATCTGTGGAAGTTTTGCTAATTGAGCGACAGTTTCTGAACTAAAAAAGCCCGCTGATGAAAGTCCTTCAATATTGGGAATTGCAGGCATTGTGGCACAAGCTAGCAAATAACAGCGCGATCGCAATTTCCTGTCGCCCACAATCAAAGCTAAATCCGGTTTGGTAACAAACTCGCAGCTACCAAAAACAATATCGACCCCGCGAGCAGCCAAAACGCCGAGATCATCAATTTCTTCTAAATTAGCAACAACACCCTCGGCCCACTTCTGAACCCCATCAAACCGCAATTCGATCGCCATAGACGAATTAGCCACATCCGGGCGATCCCCGAACGGCTGGCGACGCATCTGGTGGGCAAAACGAGCAGCCTCCATCAAAGTTTGGCTGTATCTCAAACCAAAGTCGATCGACTCTTTCCCCCCAGCCGGCAAATCTTCCGAATTACTTAGCGGTTCCACCAAAGCAACGCGAGCCGGGAAATTACTTGCAGTCAAAGCAGCATAGCGTCCGGCCGGAGTTCCACCAATAATTACTAAATCATAATCAAGCATAAATAAGTCAGTTGTTAGTTGTTATTGGTTAGTTGTTATTGGTTAGTTGTTATTGGTTAGTTGTTATTGGTTAGTTGTTATGTCTAATCCGGTAGCATCGGAATTAATATTATATTAAATCAGGACACGGCACTGCCGTGTCCCTACAATTAATCTGGCGCGCAAGAAACGGCACGTGCAGTCTCGTCTATGTCATAAGGAGTGTAACCGGAATTGATATTAGTTGTTATTAACAGTCAACAGTCAACTGTTAACTGTTAACTGTTAACAGACATCCGCAAGTCCAGAAATCAGTCGCAGATTGTCCGCCCTCTCGCGCACCGCCACCCGAAAAAACCGATCGCCCAACTCAGGAAAACTCAAACAATCGCGAATTAAAATCCGGTGTTGTTGCAACAGACTTTTTTGAATTGCAGCCACCGACACCGACGACTCAACCAACAAGAAATTAGCCGCCCCAGCCATTGGCCGCAAACCCGGCAAATTAGCCAAACCCTCAAACAGCTCTCGGCGAGCCACAGGTAGCCAATCCCAAGTTTGCCGCTCAAAAGCAGTATCTCGCACCACAGCAGCAGCCGCCGCCGCAGCCAAGGCATTCACAGGCCAAGGATCGCGCAGCAACTGCCAGCGGCGCAGGATGTCGGGATGGGCGATCGCGCATCCCATCCGCAGTCCCGGCAGAGAATAGAATTTGGTGAGCGATCGTAAAATCACCAAATTCGGAAACTCCTCAACCCTCGCGATCAAAGTTTCCTGCTCTGCTGGCGGTAGAAAGTCCATAAAAGCCTCATCCACCACCACCAAAGCCAAATGCTCCAAATAAGGCCTAATCGCCTCCCTACCGAACAGCAAACCCGTAGGATTGTGCGGGTTGTTCAGTAGCAAACCTCGATCGGCACCAAGAGCAAGAGGAACCGGGAGAGCCAGAGAAGGGGAGACAAAGGAACCGTTAGAAACCGACAAATCATCCGTTACCAACCCGCTTCCAGTCTCCCAGTCCCACGATTGCAGCTCCAAAGGACAATCCAGCACCTGCGCGCCGAAAGCCTTCAGAGCCCGCCAGTAATCGCCAAAAGCCGGAGTCACCAAATAAGTCGCATCCAGCTTCGACAAATCCCAAGCCGCCCAAGTCAACAATTCCGCCGAACCATTCCCCGGCAAAATCCAATCCGGGTCAACATTAAACGCCTCACCCAAAGCAGTCCTCAGCTCTCCATAATCCGGGTCTGGGTAAGCCGTGAGACTGCTCAAATGAGATTGAATCGCAGCCAGGGCCGACTCAGGAGGGCCCAAAGGACTGATACTGGCAGAAAAATCGAGAATAGCAGAAGCAGGACAGCCAGCCAGTGCGGCGGCCCAAGCTAAATTCCCACCGTGTACAGGTCTAATCAAGACTCAGTTCACCAATTAAATTTTGGGTTCTTTCGGCGGTGCAACTCTGTCCTTAAACAACTTACCTGCGGAAAATGCAGGAACTCTGGTTGCCGGGATTTCCATCTTGTCGCCAGTTTTGGGATTGCGACCCTCACGGGC
>JBDTEI010000615.1:0-6671 GCA_039922675.1 Microcoleus sp. | reverse complement strand
GGAGGCACGTAAGGAAGGGGGGAATTTCAAATCATTGCCGGATTTGTGCGATCGCGTAAATCTACATTCTGTCAACCGCCGCGCCCTAGAAGCCTTGATTCAGTGTGGTGCTTTTGACAAAATTGATCCCAACCGCCAGCAATTGGTAAACGACCTCGAAGGGGTGATGAAATGGGCCCAAGACCGCAAGAAAGATCGAGAAAGTGGTCAAGGTAATCTGTTTGACTTATTAGGTGGGAATAGCTTTGATAAGTCGGTGAATAAATTTGAGTCTGCACCAAAATCAAAGACTGTTAAAAATTTTGATACACAGGAAAAATTGCGTTTAGAAAAAGAATTGCTGGGTTTTTATGTGTCAGAACATCCCCTCAAATTTCTGCTTGAATCTAATCAAGATCCAGATGTTGTGACTCTGGCACAGTTAGCCGATAAAAAGGGTAAAGTATCGGTTATTGTCATGCTCAATTCTATCAAACTGGTAGTGACGAAAAAAGGCGATGCGATGGCAATTTTGCAATTAGAAGATTTGACACATCAAATTAAAGCTGTGGTGTTTCCGAAGGCTTATGAACAACTGAAACCGTATATTGTAGAGAATGCTATCTTGCTGATTAGCGGAAAAATCGAGAAGGATGGCGAGGAAATTCAGATAATTGTAGATACTGCAAAGCCTGTAGAAAAACCAGAGGTTACAGAGGAAATCGAGGTAGCCCAACCGGAAATACAAAATTCTTGGGCTGCGCCATCGGAAACACAAAATTCTTGGGCGAATCAACCGGTTAACTTCGGACGATCGACAAAACCAGTGGAAGTTACAGAAATGGTGATTGTCAAGTTTACACCGCCGCAGGTGCAAGATGCCAAAAAGCTCAATTCCCTGAAAGCTATTTTGCAAGAACTTTCCAATCGGGGAGAGGATGCTAGCGTTTCGGTGGCGGGAATCGTTGTCGGTGAATATTCCTGTCAGGCGCTTCGCATCAACCGTCAATTGTGGGTACAAGATGGCGAAGGAACTGTTAGCCGTCTCAAGTCGGCGGGATTTGATGCTTGGGTTTTCCCTCTCGACAGTCGTGGGGATGCTGCGGTGTTTCGAGAAGTGCGATCGCAACTTAACATACATTCTTGGGCCAGTGGTTTAATTGACGCGGATGTCGATCGCATTTCCCAGTATCTCAACTATCTCGCCCAACTAAACAAACGCCCGCCACACTAACACCTCACCGCCATCCCCACCGGTGACTAAAGTTTGACCGTCAGGACTAAAAGCCACCGGATTGCACCCAAAAAGACTGCGCAAACATACTCCTGTTTGCAAGTTCCACAGTTTAACAGTACCATCTCGACTGCCGCTAGCTACAATAGAGCGATCGGGACTAATCGCCACCGAAACCACCGCGTCAGAATGCCCGCTCAAAGTATTAATCGGCGTTGCTGAACTAGGGTATGATGAAGTTGTCGTCCCAGCGTCAAAAATCACACACATTTAAAAGCAATATTATGCAATGTCCTGAATGTCAGTCAACTCATATCAATAAAAATGGTCACAAAAAAGGCAAACAGAATTATATTTGCGTCAAATGTAAAAGACAATTTATAGATGATTATCAAACTCAAAAAGGATACTCGGAAGAAGTTAAACGTGAATGTCTCAAAATGTATGTTAATGGCATGGGTTTTCGATCAATAGAAAGAGTCAAAAATGTGCATCATACTACAATTATCAATTGGGTAAAACAAGCTAGGAAACTCTTGCCAGATTTTTATGACCCAGAAATAAATCCTAAAGTGGGAGAATTAGATGAATTACAAACATTTGTTGGTTCAAAAAAACAAAACCTGGGTGTGGACAGCAGTAGACCATTTTAAGCCAGGTATTTTAGGATTGGTTTTAGGAGACCATAGCCCCAAAAGTTTTCAACCACTATGCTCCCGCTTGTTAGTCAATAGAAATGCTATTTTTATCTGACACATTCCGAAGCGAGACCAAATTATTAGCAAAACCTATATGACAAGAGTTGATGGTGAAAATACAAGACTCAGACCTCCGGCTATCTAGGCTAAAAAGAAAAACTCTTTTTTATTTTAGCCTCGGAATAAATGCTAGGACATTCAATTAGATTACTAATTCATTATCTCAAAGAAAGGAGATATTCCAATTCCCAATCAAAATCCCAGAAATCATTTTGTCCCTAACGGGAGCATTTTTTCTCGCATCATACCCTGATTCAGCAATGCCTGAGTTTCCAGATATTTTTAGTCCTGGACGCACGGGTGGTGAGAAACCGGGTTTTTTACGAAAATCCTTTGTTGTAGTCCACAGATTAGGTAAAAAACCAGGTTTCGAGGAGCCTTAATGCGTAATTCCTGATTTTAATGCTTTATTAAAATTTTGCCTCTTTGGCTGAGCACAAACTGCTATGCCAACAGTTAACTGCCACTATTCTCCCCCGTCTACAAGGCACTCTTGCTCCTCGCCACCATTCTGTGAGGATGCTTTGGCTTTAATCACCGCTTCCCGAAAGCCTAAAACTACTAAAATATTGGCAAGTGTCAAAAATAGTTCCGCAGAACCGTGCAGCCAATCGACATTGGCTAGCGACTCGTTGTAGGCAACTTTTGCGTAAATTGCTGCGGGAATAGTCACACCCACAAAAACGAGAGTGCCGTAAAATCCCATCAGAGCTAAACGAGGTGTTTTTCCAGATTTAGTCAAAAACCATAGAAATCCCAAGTAGGGAAATAGGGATAGCACAAATAAACTTTCTTTGGAAATCATTAGTAATTGGTGAGCGACCAGATACCATGATAAATTAAAAAACTTAAAATATATGTGAATAATTTTTAAGTTTTTATTTTGAATTTGTCATGTCGAGTTTGACAAATGAACCCATTTTTATCGAACTGCTAGAGACTCACCCAAGTCAATAGCTTTTAACTTCCTCCGCAGCAGGTCGCTAGTATTAGAAACCCCTGACCTACGCGGAGATACAACCCGTAACTCTTCCCCTAACACCGTTGTTAGCATAACACATTTTCCAAACCGTGCGAGTCTGTTAATTATTCTTCTACCCAGCTACCGAGCAATTAGAAACTGATACCGTTCCAAAGTTTTCGCTGTGCTAGCCATCAAGCAATCATCGTTTAAAACTTCTAAATTCAAGCATTTTTTTCTATCTGCTGCGATAATTTCTTTAAGCTTAGCATCAAAATCAAAGTACGGGCCACAATCCCAAACTTTGAATTCCCAGCATCCGTTAAATACCGTAATTTCCAGTTGAATGGAAGTTGCTGTTGGCAGATTTTTGTGAGCGTGGCGAACTGCATTAGTGAAACCTTCAGCCAAAGCTAACTGAAACTGGAACCAAACCTCATGGGGGATCGATAAATCTTGTAACTGCTCAAACCACTCCAAAACTTTCGTTAAATCATTCAGATCTGTGTTGACTTGCAGGCTAATATTTTGAACAAAACTTTCCTTGATTTCTGCTTCCTGACTTTCATTAAGTTCTGCTTTTTGCTCTATGTCGTCCTGCCAATCCCAGCTCTTTAAGAACTTCATTAACCCATCTAAAACGGTATCCTTTTTTATATTTTGCGATCGATTGCGATCTTCTACTTCGTAACTTTTGCTCAGCGATAAACAATTTCGACCGTCAAGAGTCCGGGTGTAATTCAGCTCGTCTGCAATCTGCCACATGAGTTTGATGCCTCTGCCGCCTTCTGCCAGTTGATCTATGCTGTTCGACATTTATTTTCCTCGTCTGAAAGTATTAGCTGTACCCAAATTTCACACCCGCCGAGACACGTTGTGGTTTTTTATACTGGCTACATCAGTATTATTTCGGCGATTACTCAAGAATGCTATCTTTTTTACAGAACGTACCGCATCAGCAATATGTCTTAAGAGTCTAAGCCAATTGGCTTATTTACCGATCGCCTGTACAGAGATCGATCGCCCCCGCAGCAAAATCCCGCTGCATCCACCACAAATTACCGAGCCGCAGCCGGAGCCATTTGCCCCAGCCGTCGCCAGCTCGAAAATACAAGGCATTCAGTGCCTGCGAACGGCGGTTCGCCGCGAGCCTGTCAGGCTGCTTTGAGGCGATCGCTCTCATCCTAAAGGCGTAAGTAATATCCGAAAGTGCGCCCCTCGGCGAACCTGACACCGCCGCGCCGCGTCAATCCACTAGACTAGGACTTGCGCAAACAACCCAGTTTCTGCTAAGAATATTGGGTTTGACAGCGAAAAATCTACAAAGAAACCCAGTTTTTAGCCGCGCGCGCGTCATTCCAGCAGAAAACTAGCTGATGATAGGCAGTTACAGGACTTACCCAAACTAAGCTTAGCTTGCATCTACGTAGTCTGTTATGTTCGAGGGGGAGAAGCGGAGAAGGGGAGAAGGGAGAAAATTTGACAAATTTTGATCGGAAATTGAAATATACAATTTAAATCCGCAACAGCTTATGACCAAAATTAAACTGACAATTCTGGTAGCAGCTATACTGCTACTCCCATTTTGCGCAGAAGTTCCCTTACAAGCTCAAAATCTGCCTCTAATCAACCGGCTGCTAGCAACCAGAGGATGTCCCGGATGCGACTTATTTGGCGCTTCCTTGAGCCGTGCAGATTTGTTCGGCGCTTCCTTGGCCCGCGCTACTCTCAGCAGGGCCGACTTAGGTGATGCCGACTTAACTGCGGCTGATTTAGTTGAAGCTAATTTAAACAACGCCAACATGAGAAATGCCTTTTTGACCTACGCCGACCTCAGCAAAGCCGACATGAGCAGGGCAGACATCAGGGGAGCCAACTTAGAAAATGCCAACCTCCGCGAGAGTTCTTTGCTCGACGCATCCCTCCAGTTGGCTAACTTAAAATGCAGTAATTTGAGCGCCGCTCAACTAAGTCGAACTGACCTGAGAAATACCGATTTTAGTGGGGCCAATCTCAGCGGTGCTGACCTCAAAGAAGCTGATTTAAGCGGTGCAAATCTCAGCGGTGCTGACCTGAGAGGGGCTGATTTGAGCGATGCGAGATTGAACAAAGCTAATTTTACAGATGCTAATTTCTGCGGCGCCCGGATGCCGAACCGCAAAATATCTCGGCGAGGCTGTGAAGTTAACACACAACAGATTAGCTCGAACAATTACTGCAATTACTGCCGTCCCATCACTGACTGGTGGCTGAATGTTTTAAGGTTTAATTAATAAGACCTGGCGGTTGAAACCGCGTCTATACAGACAAAACCCACTCCAAGCGGGTTGAAAACAGGGCGATTAAAATTACGTTATCTTCTTCAGTCTGCGGAGGCGGACTTCGTTTGTGTAGGCGTGGTTTCAACCGCCGTCTTCGCTTGTGTAGGCGTGGTTTCAACCGCCGTCTTATCTAAAAATTGCTTCAATCTTTGGAGATATTCTGCACCGCCGATTTGTGCCACATTATTGTGTCCTCCATCTGGAACCATGTAAAGCTGTTTGGGTTCAGGTGCTGCATCAAACAGTTTTTGGCTCATTTGGGCTGGAACTACACTGTCAGCAGTCCCGTGAATAAATAGCACCGGCATTTGCAGCCGATCGACTTTTGAAAGAGAATCAAACCGCTGCGTTAGCAAAAAATTGATCGGAAACACTCTAAACAGCGGTTTTTGGAAATCCACCATTGCTTGTACCGATGTAAAAGAACCCTCCACAATTAACCCAGCCGCCTCCGGGTGGCGCACTGCCAGATCGATCGCAATTGCCCCTCCCAAAGAATGACCGTAAATATAAATTTGATTAGGGTGAATCCCGCGCTGTTTCACCAAATAATCCCAAGCAAGTTCAGCATCCTCATAAACCCGAGATTCGCTCGGAAAATCGCCCTGGCTTTTTCCGTAACCGCGATAATCGATCGGAAATGCCGAAAAACCTAAGCGATGAAATCGATTAGCGTGTTCGACATTTGATCCCACATTTGAACCATTACCGTGCAGGTACAAAACTACTCGCCCTAACTTCCCCTTGTTAAGTGGAGGAACCGGAACCCCCCCTAACCCCCCCTTGTTAAGGGGGGGGACAGGAACAGCCTCTCTTGCTCCCCCCCTTAACAAGGGGGGGCTGGGGGGGGTTTGGGATGGGTTAACCGGAACGGATTCTCTTACTTCGCCCGGAACCTTGCGGGGGTTTTCCGAAGCCGGAATCCACAACCCGTGCACGGTTTCCACCGCGCCTGCTGTTGTGGAAACTGGCAGCCAAACGTCTTGATATTTCAACTGAAAATCATCTGGCGTAGTTTCGATCGCCCGCGCCGGAAAAAAGATAAACTTACCTTGCGCGGCAAATAGAAATAGACAAGCAGCAGAATAAGCGATCGCCAAAACTATCCCAAAAGTTATTAGCGATTTAGACAATAGCAATACCAGAAAATTGTTCATAGAAGATAGGGCACGCTGGAAATTAGAGATCGGTCAATAGCTAAGGGCAAATTATTAATTCAGACAATTAGCCAAGATCGATTACTAACTTCCGCAGCCTCTTTCCGCCGAATTTCAAAAATTAATGCAATTCCGGGTGACGCAAGTGCCAATTGGTAGACTGTTCGTAAGCGTGAGCCACTTGAAACAGCCGAGATTCTTGTAAAAGATTACCAATCAGTTGTATGCCCACTGGCAGTCCTTTATCATCAAATCCACAGG
>JBDTEI010000614.1:0-3839 GCA_039922675.1 Microcoleus sp. | reverse complement strand
AGATGCACACCAGCTTTGCACGAACAGCTTATGACAACAAAATTAGAAGTTGACCGACAAAAATTGTATGATACTGATTACCTCAGATGGATTGAAACCACTGTGGAAAAGTTGCGGGCTCGCGACTTTTCAAACATCGAATGGGAAAACTTGATTGCAGAAATAGAAGACATGGGGCGAAGCGAACGCCGGAGTTTAGAAAGTAATCTTGTGATAATTCTTCTGCACTTGCTGAAGTGGAAATTTCAACCGGATCGAAGAAGCGGTAGCTGGAAAGGCAGCATTGTGGAACATCGCAGACGTATTCGCAAAGCTTTAAAAGATTCCCCCAGTCTCCAACCATATCTTGAAGAAATTTTGGCTGAATGTTATGCGGATGCTGTAGAACAAGCAACTGCTGAAACTGGGTTGTCTGTAGAAACGTTTCCGCAATTTTGTATCTACACTGCTGTCGAGGTTCTAGATTCTGAATTTCTGCCAGATGAGATGATTGAAGGGTAGGAGGGCTAAAAGCCCGATCGGCATCCTGGTAATTTAGATTAAATGCACCCGCTGGTCAACTTCTCCATCAGCAGGCGGGTTCAGCAAAATTATTAAAACAATTATTTATGCTCTTGACATTTACACAAAATAATGATATTAAAATGTTTTGGTAAAACCCCTATTTTTCTCTAGCATCAACTTCAATTGGGGTAAGTTTTCAAGAGGATTCCTTAAATATCAGTGGTATCCTATCAGAATTATTATTGAAACCGAAAAGTACACAATAGTCGCAGTACCAGTAACATCAAATTATGTCTGACTCTCCTCCATCCCAAATCACCCCAGAACCCACACCGGAAGCCGCTGCTACCCAAAACCGCAGCGCTAAAACTCGGCAAATGTTGGGTATGAAAGGGGCTGCTAGCGGGGAAACTTCCATCTGGAAGATTCGCTTGCAACTGATGAAACCGATTACCTGGATTCCCCTGATGTGGGGCGTGGTGTGCGGGGCGGCGTCTTCGGGAAACTATGTTTGGAATTTAGAGAATTTCTCGATCGCCGCAGCTTGTATGTTAATGTCAGGGCCTCTGCTGGCCGGGTACACTCAAACTTTGAACGATTTTTACGATCGCGACATCGACGCCATTAACGAACCCTACCGTCCGATTCCGTCCGGTATCATCACGATTCCTCAAGTAGTAACGCAAATTTTGGTATTATTAGCCGCAGGCATTGCGGTAGCCTATGCTCTAGACTTGTGGGCGGGTCATGAATTCCCGATCATGACTGTTTTGACTCTCGGCGGCGCATTTTTGGCTTACATCTACTCCGCGCCACCGCTGAAACTCAAGCAGAATGGCTGGTTGGGAAATTATGCCCTAGGTGCTAGCTACATTGCCCTGCCTTGGTGGGCAGGTCAAGCTTTGTTTGGTACACTAGATCCCACGATTATGGTTTTGACCCTGTTTTACAGTTTGGCAGGGCTGGGAATTGCGATCGTTAATGATTTTAAAAGTGTGGAGGGCGATCGTCAATTAGGGTTAAAATCTTTGCCAGTCATGTTTGGCATCGAAACCGCAGCTTGGATTTGCGTGTTGATGATCGACATATTTCAAGCAGGGATTGCAGTCTACCTGATCAGCATTCACCAAAACCTTTACGCTGTCATTCTCTTGCTGCTGATAGTTCCCCAAATCACTTTTCAGGATATGTACTTTTTGCGCAATCCTCTGGAAAATGATGTTAAATATCAGGCAAGTGCTCAGCCTTTCCTGGTGTTGGGTATGCTGGTAGCGGGTTTGGCACTAGGCCATGCTGGTTAAAAAGAATTTTGAGTTGTGAATTTTCAGTTAAATAGTTTTTAACTCAAAATAAATAACTCAAGACTCTGCACAGTGTTCTTGAAGAAAAGATGTCAAGTTAAAAATTAAAAATTGAAGGAGGCTCGCCTTTTTAATTTTTAATTTTTAATTTAAATTGATGAGGTTTGAAGGTCTGAACGTGTCAGAATTTTTCTCAAATATCAAGAATAAATTGAGCAAAGTCACTAAGGGAGTAGGCGGTAATTCCGATCGAGAATCGCCAAATGCTGCCAATAGCACCGGGCTAAACTCGCCATCTCCGGCCCAATTGTCTGCACAGACAACGGATGCGCGATCGGAGTATGTGGTATCAGAAAATTCTGAACCGCAAGAGTCAGAATTAGCATCAGAATATTCTGATTCAGAACACGATGAATATCCCATAGTCAAACGCGATTGGGAAGGGTTGAAGCGCTTAATCGCTTGGTTGGAAGTTGAACCTAAAGTTACCAGCTTGCAAGCAAAGGGAAAGGAGTTGTTGCGGCCGGGAGTGAGTGTACTGAGAACTAAATTACCCGAAAAATCGGATAATAGTTTACTACAGAAAAATAGCGCACCGCAGAACACCGAACTGCAAATAAATACGGAACTACAGGAAAATAGCGCGCTGCTGGAAGATAGTGCACCGCAGCAAAAGACTAAAAAACGGATCTCCCGCCGCCCTAGATTTTGGATAGGTGTAGCTGTTCTCAGTATTGGGAGTGGCGCTGTAATTTACTGTTTTTGGATTTTATACACCTTAAACAAAGGTTTGCCAAATGTTAACGATTTGTCGGCTTTTAACCGCGATGGAACGCTGACAATTAAGGCGGCAGACAATACGATTTTATTGCAGTCGGGGCCCGGAACTAGAGATAAGCTAAAACTTAATGAAATTCCAGATTTGTTGAAGAAAGCTTTTATTTCTATCGAAGACCGCCGTTTTTACGAACATGGCGGGGTGGATTATCAAGGTATTGTGCGATCGATAGCTTCTAATCTGATAGCGAGAGATTTGGTGCAGGGCGGCAGTACAATTACCCAACAATTAGCTCGCATAGTTTTTCTCAATCAAGAAAGAAGTATTAAGCGGAAGGTTCGGGAGGCTCTTTTAGCTCAAAAAATAGAGCAGGAGTTGAGTAAAGACCAAATTTTAGAAAGATATTTAAATTTGGTTTATTTGGGTTCTGATGCTTACGGTGTGGCGGATGCAGCTTGGGTTTTCTTTAGCAAAACAGTAGATCAATTAAGTTTGGCAGAGATGGCAACTTTGGCGGGTTTGCCCCCGGCACCGAGCGAATATTCGCCTTTGGTAAATCCGAATCTTGCTAAACAGCGCCGCAATACTGTGCTGCAACAAATGCAGGAAGCGAAGGTAATTACAGAGGCCCAGGCGAAGGAGGCGATGGCGGAACCTATCAAGGTGAAACAAAGTCCGCCGAAGCGGTTTAAAGTCGTCGCGCCTTATTTTGCTAGTTACATTCGGAAGGAATTGCCGCGCTATGTTTCTAAAGAGGCTTTGGAATCCGGCGGCTTGACTGTCGAGACGACGGTGGATTTGAAGTGGCAGAAAATAGCGGAACAGGTGGTTAAAGATGCGATCGAGGTTGATGGCCGCCGTCAGGGTTTTGAACAGGCGGCTTTAGTTTCTATGGACACAAAAACTGGGGAAGTTAAGGCGCTTGTCGGCGGCGGAAATTTTAAGGAAAGTCAGTTTAATCGCGCTACGCAGGCTTTGCGGCAGCCAGGATCGACGTTTAAGGGGTTGGTTTATGCGGCGGCTATGGGGGCGGGTTTTTCGCCCTACGACAGCTATGAAGATGCGCCAATTATTATCGATGGCTATCAACCGAATAATTACGGGAAAAAGTTTAGCGGTTGGCGATCGATCTCTGACGCTTTGAGGGCTTCGGTGAATGTGGTGGCTGTCAGGGTATTGATGGATGTCGGGTTTGAACCCGCGATCAAATTAGCCCACGATATGGGAATCAAGTCTAAATTAAGTCCGATTTATTC
>JBDTEI010000613.1:0-9159 GCA_039922675.1 Microcoleus sp. | reverse complement strand
ACGGGAGAGTTTTCTCTCTCCGCACCCATACCAAACCCAAACTGAGATGCTCTTGTTTCTTCAGTATTGTTGAAGCAACCAGCTTTCTTCCAATTTTGTTAAAAAATCCGCTCTAAAAAAAGGAACTCTTACCTATTGATTTTTATCGACTTTCGCGGTATATTTTAGATAATGGGAGTGGTAACACAACAATTAAAATTGTCACTATTCCCATTATTTAATTATACTTCCATAAATTGTCAGCGTCAAGCTTGGAACCTTAAAAAAAGGCGTTTTTTTTTACATTCAATCAAATAAAAATTATTTGGGGCATGATTAATTCTCCATTAGCGTGAATAACTTGTGCGTGAGCCCGTGAGCCGGAATATTCGAGATTTAAATCATCACTGTAGGCGAAAAGGACTAGGAGTATTTGTTTGTGCCGATCGCAAATTTGCATACTAAAATCAAAGACGCAGAGTTAGCCGTAATGTTCTCTGGTAAAAGTGGGTATTTTATTACGGTTAACCGAATCTAGAAAGGGCGGGCAATTGCACCCGCCCTGATGCCACGATCGAGTCAAGATTAGCTGGAATCTCAAACCTCAAATCTAATTGCTTCAGCGAATCCCGTAGCAGATTTAAAAGCGAGCAAGATTAACGTGTCGAAACTGTTGGTTTGAGAGATTATGCAGATTTGAGAGCGCTATTTTGCATCAATTCTACCATTCGCTCGCCTACACCTGCTGCGGAAGCGGGATTTTGGCCTGTGACGAGCCGATCGCACTCAACAACACAAACTTGAAAATTAGGAACCTTGGTAAACTTCGCCCCGCGTTCGATTAATGTTGACTCCAACAAAAACGGGACTATTTCAGTCAGTCCCACAGCAGCTTCCTCTTCATTAGTAAAAGCAGCCACAGTCTTGTGAGCAACCAGGTATGTGCCATCAGATAACTTAATATTGACTAACGCGGCGGGCCCGTGACAGACAGCACCGACAATCCCGCCTGCTTCGTAAATAGCAGCAGCAATTTCAGCCAGTCGATCGTTATCAGCGAAATCCCACATCGTCCCGTGTCCGCCAGCATAGAAAATAGCGCTGTATTCTGCGGGGTCAATTTGTCCGGGATTGAGCGTATTTTCGACTAGAAAAACCTGCTGGTAATCATCTAAAAAAGCCTTATTTAGCGGATCTTCCAAATCAATCCCAACCATCGGAGCTTTGCCGCCTTTGGGACTGACAAAATCTACGGTTAATCCAGCCCGAGTAAAAGCGTCCAACGGATGCGTCACCTCCGGGAGATAAAAACCAGTTTCTTTGCCAGTATCGCCCAGTGTATCGTGGCTAGTTAAAACAATCAGAACTTTTTGGCTAGTCATAGTCTATTCCTGTTGTGGGTGTCTTTGTGCCTGTTGTTCTTATCCTAGGGCGAATTCATCTAAAATACAAATTATAAAAGTTTCGTGTAACTATAAATATACTTATAGCAAATCCCAATGATGAACTTCCTAACATCCGTTACATCTGAGATGTTGCACCATTGTCAGCAACAGGCAAGATGCCTATTCCACGAAGACTAAATTTCTTGTAGAACCTCAGCAACAGGCAAGATGCCTGTTCCACAAAGAGTAAATTTCTTGTGGAACAGGCAAGATGCCTGTTCATAAAAATCTTATTGAAAATGGTGCAATATCTCAATTAAATCCGTTAAATTCGTCAGCAACAGGCATCTTGCCTGTTCCAAAAAAAAGAGTAAATTCCTTGTAGAACCTCTTTTTTAATAATTTTTAAGCAGCAGTAGGATTAATCGATTGACCGAAGTCGGCTTTTAATTCATCCATCGCCAATAATCTCCAGCAGCCGAGAGGATTCACTGCGAACTTCAGATCCTCCATCTACAAGTAAAGAATCAATTACTTTCCGATCGCATAAATCAACATAATCATCATCGAGTTGACAAAGTTCAATAGCCGCCAGCAAACCAGCCAGTCGCTCCTCATCAGAAGTACCTACAACCATTCTATTAATGGAAGTCAACAAAACTTGCTCCGGTGGTGAAATAGTTTCTACAAGTTCTACCGCTGTCTGTCGCACAATCGAATGCTTGTCTCCCAAACACAAAAATATCCACTCTAATAATACTTCGTCACCGTATAGAAATTCCTGATGTCGTAGCTTGCCTAATACTTCCAGAGTGATCGCCCTTACATCCCATTCCTTGTCAGCAAGCAAGCAACCCAGTAGAGCAGCAATAACAGGATTATCTAATTCTCCTAATTTTACAGCAGCATTGTATCTAACATCATTGCGTTCTGAGAGTGTATCAGCAGCCGCCTTTGCCACTTCCGAAGGCCATTTTATAAAATCTGGGAAAGAGTCTCCTAAAATCAAATTATCATCCCAAAAACTATTTTGAAAATTAGGCTCATATTCTTTTGGTATAAAGTTTAGGTGAGAATCTACTACTGATACGTTTGTGACGATCGCATTGCTAAAATCTGTTGGGCGATCGGCTTCATCAGAAAAACAACCAATAAATTTTGTTTCATGCAAAGTCGCTCCTTGAAATGATGTTCCATTCAGGCGACAACCAAAAAACTCACATCCAGATAAATCTAGTTTATCAAAGATACAACCTCTTAAATCGCAGCAGATTAGAGAGTCATTCGGCGCTATCGCAAATGAATGCTGCTTGCTTTGCCAATCCATTCCTATATAACGACTGTGCCTGCTGTCTAACTTAAGCATTACTTTATTTCCCCAATTGTTCTTTCCAAGGTTTTGCCCATCTGGGAATCTCTGGTTGATCACTGTTGCGGTAGTCTTCAGCCCATTTTAGCGCCTCTTCCATCTTGACAATTTCCTGCTCAATCTTTTGCTTTGCCTCAGAGGGCAACTTTGCTAAATGCCTCTGAAGTCCCTTAATATACTGCTGGCACTTTGTAGCGTGGAGAGTGCTATCTTTTAGCGACTGCGGTGGATTCCCCGCGCCTCCTTCAAATTGTTCCTTCATTACCATGAAAGCACAACTGCCATCACCGTACTCTGCCCCCTCCCTGTAAAGATCATTTATCACTTCCTGAGCTTTATCTACAGCTAAAGCTTCTGCACGCGGTAGCCTAGTCTCTCGATTTTGAACTAATCGAGCCTCTGAGGTTGTAGGGAGAATTCTGAGTTCTCTCAGTGGATTTGATTGCTCGTTATCGCCCTTTGGATTCATTTTAACTAAATTCTCAATGCCCGTGAAGCGAAGCTATCCCGAAGGGAATCGCCCTTTACCAAAAATCCCCCGCTACAGCATCACTATAGCGAGGGATTTTTGTCAACCTACCAAATCAAATTTCTTGCAGTACAGGTAGGGACACGGCAGTGCCGTGTCCCTACGGCACTCGAAGAGATCGAGCTGGAATCTGCTGTATTAGCTTCTGTCAGTAGCAGCCACAGGCTCAAAACTCGGAACCACAATCTCACCATTCTGCTTAGTCAACTGGTTGTACAGCCTTTCAGTATTCGGGAAATTGGCAGCAGGGAGAGTCGGGAAGCGACGGTAAGGAACAGTATCCTCGCCAAACGCTTCGGCATATTCAACGCTATTCAACATCGCGTTGATAAAGCCCTTAATCCCTTTACTTGCCAAGATTTGGTTGTACGTCCGAATCTCCGCTTGATTGAGAGGAGCGCGGCCCAAGAAATGCTTGGTTCCCAACTCAATCACCTTAGTATTTGGATAAGGTGCGTAGAACTGTTTCACATACAGCGGCGAGCAACCCAAAGACTCAATGAACTCCTTGAGATTGATTTCATTGTTACCCAGTTTGCTTTCCAGCGCCGTGAATTCATTCTTCACATACGCATTCATGTCGCGCTCAAAAACTTGACGGTAAGCAGCTTGAATTAAAGTTTTCAAAGCTACTTTGTCTTTAGTTCCAGTCAGCTTGAACACCTTAGTTTGTTCGCGCCGCTTGCTGACACCTTGAACGAGGCGATTTTCCAACTCGATATCGCCGAGATTGCTCGCAACACCAAGTTCGATAAACCGAGGTGTTTCTGTCGCCGGCTCAACGTTGACCTTTTTCTCACCAAAGGAGCTCGATCGCATCGTCCGCATCGACAAACCAGCCGGAGTTACATAGCGCTCGTAGGGGACAGTATCTTCCCCAAAAGCTTCGTTGTACTCCAGAGAATCCATGATGCCGTCAACCAGCGCGTAGAAACCCTTCTTGGCACAAATGTCAAAGTAAGCGTTCATTTCCTGACGGCCGTAGGTAGGGCGTCCCAGGAGTCGGCGGTGAATATACTCGATCGCCTTACAAACGTAGAGCTTGCTCCAGTACATATTGCGGAACACGTCCGACTTCGCCAACATCCGAATAAACTCGCGCATCGGAATGTCGCCGTTTTCCAGCTTAATTTCCGCCACCTTTTGGCGTTGGCCGTCGAACACGTCGCGACCGAACACTTGCAGGTAAGCAGCCCGAATCACCGCTTGGGTGGAGCTTTCGGTAAATTTGACACTGGAAGCACTGCTGTAGCCACTGGCAGAAGCACCACGGCCCGTAAGTTTTTTGGGAGAAATGAAGCCACCTGGCAACTGGTCTAATTTAAAGACCTTGGGGCCGAGAGATCCTGGAGCCTTGCCACGGGCATCCGGGTTGCTGAGTTGGTTTTCAATGCCTGCACCTTGACGGATCAGGATGCGGCGGGTGTCCTTGCCGAAGGGAGCGGGACGGCTCTTGGGGTTGCGAGTTTCTTTCGGGAAAATCGCGCCGAACTGAATTTCTAAGGGGTCGTTACCAACGCCGTAAACGTGCTGGTCTGGTAGCGGCTGATTGTAGCCGGCAAACAAGGTGATGAACTGAGGAACCTTGCGGAACGGAGCGCTGAAATTGAACAAATCAATTTGCGGGCCCCAGTTGCGACATTCCTGAGCTTCTTGGCCCAAACCGCGCAGGTAAGGGACTGTTTCTTCGCCGAAGTAGTCGGAATATTCCTGGGAATAAACCATTGCGTCTACGAGGCCTGCTAGGCCGCCTTTCGTGACGATCGCAAAATACTTGCTAAATTCTTCCCGCGAGCTCAAACCGCGGCCGAGGAAGTGGCGAGCCGCCAGTTCTACAGCACGGCTGTTGACAAACGGCTCATAGAATTGCTTGCGGTACAGAGGAGATTTACCCAAGCGGCGGATAAACTCTTTCATCGAGATTTCGCCGTTTTTGACCTTAGATTCCAGGTCAGAAATGCTTTGACTGTAGGCGCGGGTAATGTCGCGCTCGAATACTTGGCGGTAAGCTGCTCTGACTATTTCTTGCTTTTCGCCTGACGACAGACCGGTTTTCATCGCGAATTTCGATCGTCTCTCAGCCGCGTTGAAATAGATTTGAGGCAGTTGTAGGCCTTGCTGATCCTTGGTTTCGCGCTGGCGCACCTTGTCTGAAGGTGTGGGAGCTTTGAATTCGGTAATTGCTACGTCGAAATACTGTGCGACGATCGCAGCACCCGCATCATCCTTCTTGAAATAGCCCAAGGATGCCGCCTTCATTTCCTGCATAGCCACAATTGTGGCCGCCGAAGAGCAAGCATTTTCGATAATTTCCCGCAATCCGCGCACGTTCACCGAAATAATGTTCGGGTCGCCAGCGACAATCGCGTAGGTAATGTAGCGCAAAAACCAGCTCAAATCCCGCAGAGATTTGGTCATATTGCCCGGGCCGTAGCGCGAGACATTAATCGGCTGAAATCCTGCTGGGATTGAGCCGCCACCACCGCCGTTAGTCGAAAACAGATTTCCTAAACCCAAGAATCCGCCGCCACCGGAGCCTTTGGTGCCGCCGCCGCCACCTGCGCGACCTTCAACGTAAGTAACATTACCCAGTTTCATGCCTTCAGAGACATTTGCCGAGCCGCCGCGAGCCGCACCAGCCACAGCCATCACAGGTTCTGCTGGTCTTTCCAAAAATGCCAGCGGGGAACCGCCGACAAAAATCCGGTTGGCTGCGCGGGATACTATCAGTTCCGAGTTTCTAGTCAGCGTCTCAGAAATCGCGATCCGAAGAGCACCGGAACTGAAATAACTTGCCAGTTCGCTCAGTTCGCCCCGCTGTAGGAAGCGGTCTTGCTGTTCAGCTTGCGAAATCGTTGCGACTGGGACAGTTTGATATAGTTGCGGACGCGCAACTGAGCTTCCACCACTTGCTTTTACAGTCATTAGACTCTTTGGCTCCCTATCTAAATCGTTGCAGCATTTACCCAGACTAACCTTGCCTTCTCATGCAGGTGAAATTAGGTATTTTTGCTTTGTTTACTTTTTGCCTTCACCTGTCACGAGGTTAGGGCACTTACTTTCTTAGATTAAAATGTTTTGGTTTCATCTTTCGTCCTGCCGGGAAATGTCCTACCCGAAGACAGGCGCGGGGCAATTCCTCCGCGCTTGCTGCGCCCGTACACCGTTGGAACAAAAAAACTCGGCAGGAGAGTTGACGAGTGGGCGATCGCAGCAAGTACCGTCAATTAAGGAAAAAGAAAATCTAAAATTTTCTTCTGCCTTTTTATGGGCTTTTTACTCTGCTGAAAGACGACTCCGCTTTACCCGAAAGATCAGCGGTGGATGATTGACAGTCCTTGTTTGTTAAAAAGCCTGCCGAGACTTATTGTATAGATTTAAGAGAGCTTATATGAGAAATAATGATAAGTTTTATTACGCAGAAGCTGTCAGTGCTTGGCACTCAGTGCTTAGTCGATCGCCTGCTCCCTCTGTTTCGGACTTGCCCAACTCGTTGGCGACACTCCCATTGCGAGTAACGAAGCAATAGAAGTATACCACGTGGCGCTGTTCGCCCGTAGCTACTGACAATCAATCTCCAAACTTACGGAATATTCCCTCACCTATGGATACTACGCCCGATATCAGCGCTGCCGTCCGGCGGCTTTACGATACTTTCCCTTTCCCACCCGATCCTTTGTCCGACGAACCGCCCCCAGGCTACAACTGGCGCTGGAGTTGGCCGGATGCTTACAATTTCTGCACTGGCCAAAAGCCGCAAAAACTAGATATTCGGATTTTAGATGCTGGCTGCGGCACTGGTTCGAGCACGGATTATCTGATTCACCTCAATCCCGAAGCTGCGGTGACGGCGATCGATCTTAGTTCGGGTGCTTTGAAGGTAGCACAAGAACGCTGTCGGCGATCCGGCGCGCGCGAAGCCGATTTTCGCCACCTCAGCATTTATGATGCGGATCAACTCGAAGGCGAGTTTGATTTGATCAACTGCGTCGGGGTGCTGCACCACTTACCCGATCCTATCCGGGGCATTCAAGCGCTGGCGGAGAAGTTAGCCCCGGGTGGTTTGATGCACATTTTTGTGTATGCTGAGCTCGGACGCTGGGAGATTCAACTGATGCAAAGGGCGATCGGGCTTTTGCAAGGCAACAAAAAAGGCGACTATCCCGATGGAGTCAAAGTCGGCCGTCAAATCTTTGATTCCTTACCAGAAAACAACCGTCTTGTCAAGTACGAAAAACAGCGTTGGGCAGGAGAAAATCAGCGGGACGAATGTTTTGCTGATATGTACGTTCACCCGCAGGAAATTGACTACAATATCGAGACATTGTTCGAGTTAATTGATGCTTCGGGATTGGAATTTCTCGGTTTCTCAAATCCGGGATATTGGCAGTTAGAAAGACTTTTGGCAAAAGCACCGGAATTGCTCGAAAGAGCTAGGGGTTTGACGGAACGAGAGCTTTATCGATTAATTGAATTGTTGGATACAGAAATCACCCATTACGAGTTTTTCTTGGGTAAAAAGCCGATTCATAAAATTGATTGGTCGGACGATCGAACACTTTTAGCTGCCATTCCCGAGTTGAGTGCTTGTATGCACGGTTGGCCGAGCGATCAAGTCTTTGACTGCAACTACCAATTAATCAATTTGTCTAGTGCTGAATTTGCGTTTTTGCAAGGTTGTTCACCCCCCCCAGCCCCCCCTTGCCAAGGGGGGGAGCAGGACGCAACATCCTCTAACCAAGGGGAACTGAAGACGGTTGGGGAGATTTTGGCGGATGTGGAGATGGGATTGGATGAAGTGCGATCGATCTTATCAAAACAGCTAATTTTGCTAACACCCAAATAGGATTTAGGCATAGGTCAGAAACCGGGTTTTTCACTAAATCTTGGTTATACACGGTAAATTCTGTGAAAAACCCGGTTTCTCGCTCGGAGTATAATTTCTGTTAAATTCCCAATTAATCAAGGCATTGACGGCATCATGATTCATTGGGTGTGCTGTATCGATACGCAGCAGTATGTTTGTATCTACGAGAAACGGCATTTAACCTCTGTCTCCATAAATGCTCTCTCTGCTAATAGCTTCATCTGAAAGAGTGGGGAGATTTAGGGTACGATGACTGTCAACCCATTCTTGAAATGCTATTGACCATTCTGTTCTGGTAGCTGTTTCATAAAATGGACTTTGTTGAGGTTCAATTAGCTGTTTGAGCATCGCATCTAGTAATGGTTTAATCTGATCCGCCGTGCGGCTGGTGATTTTTGCCAAAACTTGAGTAATAGTCTGTACGTCTTGTTGGTGAGATTCCTGAATATTGTGCAGCATAGTTATCCTTGAGTGTAAGTTTTTGGGTTGATGATAACAAAATAAATCGCACTTTTTAAATTTATTTTAATACTATAACTCTAGCGCAAAGCCTAGGAAGTAGGCGATTGGTCGTTTGCTCGTTCCCAGGCTTCGGGCCTGGGAACGCATTCCATGAGGCTCTGCCTCCTGTTTTTGTCCGCTAGCGAGGCAGAGCCTCTGGATCTCGGTTCCCAGGCTCTAGCCTGGGAACCAGTTAATTTGAGTTACTTTAATTCCTTGTAGGTTCAGGAACTCAGTCCGCACTATAAACCGTTTTTGTTGTTAATTTACGGGACATAATATAATCAATTTGGAATACTTAGTTTCGCAATTATTTTTATTAATTATTCAGCACCATTATCCTTTAATTTTGAATATACTCGAACAGAATTTCGAGATATTTATCTAAAGATTGAGTAGGTGTTTCTTTCCTCCACATGGCAGTCGATCGCGCGTAGTCTATGGGATGGTGCAACGGCACAAACACAACTTGGGGATGGGGCAGTGCTCCGGCCTCATTCGGCATGATGGCTACCCCTTGCCCTGTGGC
>JBDTEI010000612.1:0-8847 GCA_039922675.1 Microcoleus sp. | reverse complement strand
ATTACCAGGCAGAGCGAAAGTAACGAGCAATCATTTAGGATTGCTATATACACGCGGATGATTTCAAGAGCTTTTGTGAATTTAGTAATGAGTTTGAGCGCATCATAAATTTTATTTTTCTTTGGTTTTTAGGCTCGCATTGTGAAACATCGAAATTACACAAATTAATTGACGGCGGATGATAATAATTTGATTGTACCAGCATTTGCGTCAATTTCGACTTCTTTGCCGATCGGCAAAGTGAACTTATCCCGAATGTGACCCACCATCGAACCGTACCAGGCGGGAATATTCAAGGGGCGAATGCGATCCGTCAAGACTTGAGACAATGTGAGGGACTCTTGGGGTTTTTCAGCCTCGCACTTGGTACACTGTCCGAAAATAAAACCGGATATTTTATCGAGAATACCTGCTAATTTGAGCTGCGTCAACATTCGATCGATGCGATAAACCTCTTCGCTAACTTCCTCAACAAACAAAATACTCTTTTCCCACTCCGGTAAATAAGCCGAACCTAGCATTGTTGAGATTACCGATAAATTGCCGCCGATTAGTTTTCCCCTAGCTGTTCCCGGTCGGATGGTTTCAACGGGCATACTTGTGGAGTTTTGCATGGTTACAGAACCTCCGTCAAACAAAACTTTTTTGACGTAATCTACTGTAAAGGGACTCCAACTTGATACACCTAAAGGGCCATGAAAAGTAACTATATTAGTTTTAGCATAAATTGCCAATAATAGGGCAGTAATATCGCTAAATCCCATAATAATTTTGGGATTGTTGCGGATTATATTGTAATCTAACATTGGTAAGATGCGACCGCAGCCCCAGCCGCCCATCCCGGTAAAAATAGCTTGCACTGAGTCGTCGGCAAAGGCTGCGTTGACATCGGCGGCGCGATCGGCATCTTTGCCGGCTAAGTAGCCGTAGCGGTCGTAAAAATGCTGTCCTAGTTTAACTTTTAAGCCGAGGTTATCCAGCACTTTAAAAAACGGCTGCACTTCTTCTTCGTAGTTGAAGGCGGCAGGATTGATTAAGGCTACTGTATCACCGACTTGCAGGCGGCGCGGCTCGATCGCACTTTTGGGAAAAAGGTTGATTTGGGCGGTCGGCAAAAGTTGAGAGCCAATAGCGGTCAGCCCAAAAGTTCTAAGTAGATTGCGGCGCGGGAGAGTCATAGGTGTTAGGTGATTTGTGCTATAATTGTATAGCAAAAGTTCTGCCAGCGCCGTTAAAAATTGCCAGTTTCCAATGAAAACAGACAGTAAAATCTCATCTAAAAAATCCTGGGCTAAAGCTTTAGCCCTTCCTGCTGCGGAGTTTCCCCCGACTCAGCTATCCGTTAAAAGTGGTAAAATTCCCGAAGGATTGCGCGGCACTCTTTATCGCAACGGGCCCGCACGTTTGGAACGCGGCGGTGTTGCTGCGGGACACTGGTTTGATGGTGACGGTGCAATTTTGGCAGTACATTTTACTGATGTTGGTGCTGCTGCTGTTTATCGCTACGTACAAACAGCGGGATATCTAGCTGAAGAAAAAGCTGATCAATTTCTTTACAGTAATTATGGCATGACAGCACCGGGCCCTGTGTTGTTGCGGTGGACTAAAGCTGTTAAAAATGCTGCCAATACTTCTGTTTTAGCTTTGCCCGATCGCCTTTTAGCATTGTGGGAAGGCGGCCCGCCTCACAGCCTCGATTTGGAAACTCTGGAAACTCAGGGAATCGACAATTTAGGCAATTTAGATAGTAAATTTGCTTATTCGGCTCATTGTAAGCGCGATCCGATTACTGGGAATATTTTTAACTTTGGAGTTGTCCCTGGTTCAACTACAAAGTTGAATGTTTATAAAAGCGATTTTACGGGCAAGATCGTGCAACAAGCAACTGTTGCTTTAGACGGAATTCCCCTGATTCACGATTTTGTTTTGGCGGGTAATTATCTAATCTTTTTTGTGCCGCCGGTGCGACTCAAATTTCTGCCAGTGTTAGCAGGAATTGGCAGTTACGGCGACTCCTTTGAGTGGAAGCCGGAGTTAGGAACGCAAATATTAGTTTTCGACTCAGAAACTCTTTCTTTAGTTAGTCGTGGCGAAACTGATGCTTGGTTTCAGTGGCATTTTGCTAACGGTTTTGTCAAGGAAGATGGTGAAGTTGCAGTTGATTTTGTCCGCTATGCTGACTTGCAAACTAATCAGCGACTGAAAGAAGTACCGACAGGTGAAACTCGCACCGATGCGGAGGGGACTCTTTGTCGAGTGCATCTCAATCCTCAGACTGGGAAAGTGACAGAAATAGAAGAATTGTTGGATCAACCTTGCGAGTTTCCGGTTGTACCTGCTTCAGAAATTGGCCAAGACTCGCGGTATATTTATCTGGCAATGTATCGGCCTGATGTTGATATTGTAGCGGAACGTTACGGGGCGATCGCCCGTTTGGACACGCAAACCCGCAATCTCACAATTGCCGACTGCGGCGAAAATCGCTATCCCGCAGAGCCCATCTACGTTCCAGATATTTCGTCGGAGAAAGGTTGGATTTTGACAGTTGTTTACGACGGCAATTCTGATAGCAGCGAAGTCTGCATATTTGACAGCGACGGACTTTCTCGCCCCCCTATTTGTCAGCTAGAATTGCCTGGTGTCATACCTTTGAGCTTTCACGGCACTTGGAAATCTGCTGTCTGAGAAGATTGTAAAGAAGTGTTGCAGAAGATTTATTAAAAATTGTTGTCGCTTTGGCGTCAAGTTGTTAAGGTGTGTGTGTAGAGAAGAAATTCTCATATCTAGGAGGTGTGGAATTGACAATCTGCATTGCTAAATTGTTCTGTGCCAATTCGTCCGAATAAAATTCGCGACTGTACAGGCTCTCGTCTGCCTCCGCAGACTAAATAGGGCTTACACGAATAAACCCGGTTTCTTAAAAAAATAAGAGGTTTAGCGACGATAAATCTACGAAGAAACCGGTTTCTGACACCCTGTATGTAAGTCCTATAAACAGCGGTAATAAAGCCCGCTTTGGCCGATGATTCCCGACTAGGTTTTATCATCTCAGGCTGGTCTGCTTGAATGAGGTTAACCGATCAGATTTTTGACCGATTTCTGGCAAACCAAAAGTTTAGTTCAGCTCACGCGCACGTTAACGATTCAAAAGGTTTTAGTTTTGAGTTAACCCCACAAATAAATTAGGTCTATCGAAACTAGATAGCCTTTCCCAAAATTATCAATTCTGAGTTCCGCCAAAAAATCAACTCATCACTGATAATTCACAACTCATAACTCATAACTCCGTGCCGCGGTGAGCATCAAATCCAGAGGCTTTAATCTATGCAACTTCAAGGAAAAACAGCTCTAGTTACTGGAGCTTCGCGCGGAATTGGGCGATCGATCGCCCTGGAATTAGCGCGACAAGGAGTCAAACGTTTGGTGCTTGTAGCGCGCAACCGCAAGCAATTAATCGAATTGGCTGAGGAAATCGATGTTTTTGGCACAGAAGTAGTGCCGTTAGCCTTGGATTTAACTCAGTCAGTAGCGGTGAATATTGCGATCGCCCAAGCTTGGCGAGATTGCGGCCCAATTCACCTGCTAGTCAACTGTGCGGGCGTCGCACACCAAGCATCATTCTTGCGTGCCCCGCTACCATTAATTGAGGAAGAAATCGCCTTAAATTTGCTGGGAACCTACACAATTACCCGCTTGATAGCGCGGCGAATGGCAGCGCAAGAAGACGGAACAATTGTCAATGTTTCGAGTTTGATGGGCAAAATTGCAGCTCCGACAATGGCAACTTATTCTGCTACCAAATTTGCCATTTTGGGATTCACCCAAGCTTTGCGCAGCGAGTTAACTCAGTATAATGTTCGAGTCACTGCTTTGCTACCATCTCTCACAGATACGGACATGGTGCGAGACTTGGAGCAATTCCGGTGGGTAGTGCCCACAACTCCCGAAAAAGTTGCCCTAGCGCTTGTCGCGGGATTGCACAAAGATGCGCCGGAAATCTTGGTGGGATACCAAAGTCATCTAGCAGTTTGGTGTCACCGAATTGCTCCTTGGTTGCTGAATTTTGTGTTACGGATGGCGACTCCACAACTTCATGGTAAATCGCGGGGCGATCGCAAATTGCGTGAGGCTTTAGCTAGCGGGCGATAAACCTTTTTCGCCGCCGACTAACTCGGCGGCGAGTTAGTCGGCGAATCGAATTCGCGCCTATACAAACGATGTCCGCCTCCGCGGACTAAGAAATAAAGCGATCGCAGGGTTTACATTTATGTTAAATTTAATATTATTTGGAATAATATTAAGCTGGCAAAAATGAACAATATAAAATCATTTCTTAATTACAAAGGTAGTCAAAAACAAAAATCCTCATTCCCTCCAAATCCTCTGGTTGAATTTGCCTCAAGTTGGCGGATAGCTTGGGGGGAAACGGACGCGATCGCAGATGATGCAGCGTGGCGAGAAGGTCAAATTGCGATTATTTGCTCTAACCCAAGTGTTCAGCTTATTCTCAGTCCCTCTGAAAAATTTGTTATTGTAGGCGATATTTGGCTAAGCAATCGATCGCAATTGCTGGAAAAATTGGGCATTTCTGCGAGTAGTTGGCTGGCGTGCGATCGCCAATTAATCGCTCAACTGTGGGAACGCTGGGGTGTTGAATGTCTGCCGCTGCTGGCGGGTATGTTTGCGTTTGCGGTTTGGGACAGGGAATCGCGGGTTTTGCGGCTGGCGCGCGATCGCACGGGGGCGCGCACTCTTTACTACACTACTGTTGGCGCGACTCGCTGGATTGCTCCTCAACTGCGGGCGATCGCACAATACCACTCAAGGGCGATCGACCTCACAGCCCTGCGAGATTACCTCTGTTGTTCGTTCGTTCCGGGCGATCGTACCCTCTGGCAACAAGTCCGAGAACTGCGCCCAGGAAGCATTTTAAGCTTGCCTGATGAGACAATTTCGGCCTACTGGGAACTGCGAGAACAAGTTGTCGAGGCCGCACAATCTTTGGAATGGCACGGCGCGAGATTGCGAACTCTTTTAGACGAAATTGTCCGAGAATATTTGCCAGCAAATCAACCTGTAGGCGTGTTTCTTTCCGGCGGGTTAGACTCTAGCTGTATCGCGGCTTTAGCTGCTCAATTTTGCGATCGGCCAATTCACACTTACTCAATTCATTTTGGTGAAGAATGCGCCAACGAATTAGAATTTTCCAGTTTAGTCGCCGAACATTGCCAAACTGAACACCACATTTTAGAAATTAGCTTTCGGGATATGTGGGAAAAGCTACCAGAGACGATCGCATATTTAGACGATCCGATCGGCGATCCGCTGACAGTGCCCAATTTGTTATTAGGAAGAATGGCGCGGGAATCCGTCGAAGTTATTCTGAATGGCGAAGGTGGCGATCCATGTTTTGGCGGCCCCAAAAATCAACCGATGCTAATGAATAGCTTATACAATTCTGTCACGAATTTGGATGCGCTACCAGCATATTTGCTATCATTTCAAAAGTGCGCTGCGGATTTGCCTCAACTGTTAAAACCGGAAATTTGGGCAGCGATGCAAGCAGAACCTTCGGTATTTAGTGCGGATTTGAATGCTAGCGGCAATTATCTCAATCGATTAATGGCCTTAAATATCAAGTTTAAGGGTGCAGACCAGATTTTGACCAAAGTGAACAATTTGACTCAAGCTGCGGGCTTGCACGGGCGATCGCCTTTGTTTGACCAGCGAATCGTGGATTTGAGTATGACGATTCCGCCTGAGTACAAATTGTCCGGGGTTGTGGAGAAAGCTGTGCTCAAACAAGCGGTGGCAAATTTGCTGCCGGCTCAAATTTTGGACAGGCCCAAAAGTGGGATGCTGGTTCCGGTACAGTTGGGATTTAAGAAGTTTTGGCAGCGGGAGGCTAGGGGTTTGTTGCTGTCAAAAAGGGCTGCTATTGCTCCTTATTTTAATCAATCTTTAATTGCTCAATGGTTAGATTATGAGGGAGATACTTGGGGGCGCTATGGCGTTAAGTTGTGGCTATTGACGAGTTTAGAACTTTGGCTGCAAGGTAATAAGTAATATCTTTCCGGTAGGGAAACGGCAGAAGACTGGGCGATTGAAATCGCGTCTATACAAACAAAACCCGCCTCCGCGGGTTGAAGAATGGGCGGTGAAGATTATATTACAATACGGTTTATTTCAGATTGTCATTGCGAGGAACGTTAGCGAAGCGATCCAAAGGAAAGCAATCGCAGTGTCTATTTTTCATAGGTTTTCCCTGTTTAAATCTCTGATCTGAACCGTATTGAATTATCTTATGCTCTTCAGTCCGCGGAGGCGGACTTCGTTTTTGTAGACGCGGTTTCAACCGCCGTCTTGTCTTCTTCGTTTTTGTAGACGCGGTTTCAACCCCCGTCTCATCTATCAACAAATTTGTTTTTGTAGACGCGGTTTCAACCCCCGTCTTGTCTTCAACCAAAACTATCAACAACATAGATAGAACTCTCCGCACCCCCTAGCAAAATTAAACTGCTATCATCGCTACCTATATCTCGACTTCCAGCAATTCCTCGATTCAGAATTTGAATCAGTTTTTGAGGACTAAACGATTCCAATTCCACATAATTACCTAATTCCAACCACTCCAATTCCTCAGCAGATAAATCTTGGCGAATCTCTGCTGATAATTGTGCAGCATCTTGTGCATTTTTCTCTGAACTCATAACCAACATACTGCCGCCACCCGCAAGAATTTGCTTCGGTAACAATCCGATATCAATAATTATCGCCCTGTTATTTGGGAACCAATTAGGACTCGTGCGTAGCTGGTTAACTAAACCAATTCCTTTGGGACTGCAATCGTGCAAAGCGTACACTTTTAAGTCGGGATTGCGGCGCAGCATTTCCATAGTTGTATCGAAGATACTTTGAGGATATCCGGTAATGCTGAGGACTGCACAGTTGTTTTCAAAGTGAAAATTGTTCGCGATTAAAAACTGGGCAATTTCCGGGCGATCGCACACCACCAATCTATCGAAACTGTAAGCGCTGACATCAGGATTAATGGTAGCATTTTTATTTGTATCGCGAGGAGAAGGAAGTATTTTTGCGATTGCATTGATTTCTATCCACTTATTAATCCAGTGTTGAAACAGGTTGAATTGAATAATAACTTCTTGAGTTAGTTTAGGAATTTTTAGGCTTCCCAAATAGATAGATAGGATTCCGATAGCAGAACTAGCGACAAGCACTACAGAGGAATATAACAACTGACTAAAGCCAATTCCGCACACCAGAACTATTCCTCCCCAAATTTGCAAAACTCTTGCAAAAGTCTGGCGTTGTTTATATGAATATTTGCTAGAACGACTTTTAACAAAAAATACCGTTAACAATAAACTATTTAATGCGAACATGGCGTAAATTAATTCATTTGTCATTCCAGAAGATAATAAAAATATAGCACCAAAAAAAAAGAACCAAAAATTATAAAACATACACTGATAAACCAAGCCCAACAAATTCTCATTTTGTACTCTAGATCGCTGGTCTAAAAGGTAAAATAACTGTCGGGGAGTAAAAAACAGCGTATCGTTCACAGAAACATCGGTAATCGCCTTGGCAAACATGGGGTCAGTTATTTTGAAACCTGTCATCGCATTCGGTTCAAAAACAAACGGATGACCGCATCTTAGACAGCGACCATTATTGGAGCTGCGGTCTCTGGCATTATGATCTTTTCCGCATTTAATGCACTTCATAAAAATCTCCTAGTGATTATTCAAAAAAACTTGATGAGCTAACAAGACGCTGTAATCTTCTCTGTGGCGAATTAGGCGATGCCCGCCATTTTCTAACAGCACTTCCGCAGGTTTTGGGCGATGCAAAAAGTGCGACGACATGGCATATCCGTAAGCTCCCACATCCAAAATACCAAGGATTTCCCCAACTGTCAAAGCCGGAAGTTGACAGTTTTTCCCCAGATAATCCCGCGAATAAGTCGTATTGCCACAAACATCAGTAAGATGTAAAGCATCCCGGCAATTCCAGGTACAAATCTCTCGATAACCGCCGTGAACCGACGGCACTGCAAGATTAGCAACAGTCGTATCTACGCCGACAATTTGTTTAGCTTCCTGCCATTTTGTGGAAACAACTTGAGCGAGCAAAGTAGCACATCCTGCTATGGCGGCTCTTCCTGGTTCAATTATTAAGTCAATTGCGCGGTCTAGCTGACTAATTCTGCTGGTTAATTCTGCCCCAAATAGTTCCCAATTAAACGCTATACCGCCTTGGTAAGGATAGCCAAAGCCCCCGCCAAAATCGAGATATTCCCAATCGGGCAATTGCTGCGCGGTGGCAATTATGGTATCAATTACTTGAGTAAACGCTGCGGTGGAATTAGTGCCGGTTCCGCGATAAAAATGCAAGCCACTCAGCTTTAATCCGGCTGTTTTTGCGATCGCAATTGCTGCGGGAAATTCGGTCGCTCGCACTCCAATGCGACTATCCCCCGTTAATTCGGGCAAATTCAGCCTCAAACCGAGACTGGGCGGTTCTAAAGCCGGTTGGTTTTCCCTGAGAGATTGGTACACTTCGCAGCACAACTGCAATTGAGCGATACTGTCGAAATTCAGAGTTTTGACACCCCATTTTAGAACTTGTTCCATCTCGCCTCGGTGCAAATTGCTGCCACTGTAAACGATGTTTTTGGGCGCAAAACCTGCTTGAATTCCTAAATAAATATCTCCTGGTGTATTGGCGTGCAATCCCCAGCCGCAATCCCGAAAGATTTGCAGCAGGGCGATGCTACCGTTGGTGACGCTGGCAAAACAAAATTGAGTTCGCGGATAGTCAATT
>JBDTEI010000611.1:0-4842 GCA_039922675.1 Microcoleus sp. | reverse complement strand
GGAGAGCGCCTCTGCTTTTTTTCCTAGATCGTACTTGGCATTAGCCCGCTTAAAGTAGGCATCAGCATAGTCTGGTTTTAATGAGATAGCCTTAGAAAAATCATCTACAGCACCTTTTAAATCTCCTTGATTTGCACGAGCAAGCCCTTGACTGTAATAGGCATTAGCATCATTAATTTGAGTCTGGGTAGCGGGAGTCGAAGCTGTCGTCGCACAAGCTACCACCCCAAACAGAGTCAAAGCAGCAGCCATAATTTGCGGAATCAAGCGATGCGGTTTTTTAGTCATAGCCTTGGCAGTTAGTAAGTTTTAATAAAACTGCTTTTTCAACGGTTTCATAAACACGCCGAATTGTATCGGAGTGTGTGATAATTAGAAAAATATTGTGACTTTACAGTAACTGTAAAACCAACTATTGCCGGAGATTACACATCCTTTTATTGGGAAAAGGCGGATTTGGCGAGACATATTTAACCGACGAGAGACTCAGGGCACAGTCCAATCAACAATTTATCCTGCTGACAGCCTAACTACTGTTTGAAACGGAGTCTCAAATTTTTACAACAATTAACATGATAAATAAACAAAAAGTTGTATGGGTGCGTCAGCTCGCGTTATATTATCTGCATATTGAAGAACTCTTGGCTGACGCACCCTAGAAGTTTTAGCTACTGTGAAACAAGCCTCCCGCCTGTCAATCTCTGCGGTGCAATTCCCCTTACCTAGCCCGCACCACCAACACCGAACAAGGAGCCTCAGCCACAACTTCAGCGCTCACCGAACCCTCCAAAATCCGTTTCAAACCAGTCAAACCCCGACAGCCGATCGCAATTAAGTCCGCTTTATAAATATTCGCCAAACGCAAAATTTCCTGGGCCGGTTCCCCCGAAACAATCTCCAACTCACTCTCGCAAGGCAACTTTTGCTGATAAGATTGCAGTAACTTCTCCACTTCTCGGTAAGCAATCTCCTTTCCCTGAGCGTGAGGTCGATCGACCACCGCGTCAAAATCCGACATCCCAGAACTCACAACATGAACTAAAATCACCTTAGCCGTCGGTTCTAGCCGAAACTGCCCCACAGCTTGCAAAACCTGTGCTGCAAACTCCGAACTGTCGATCGCCACCAAAATAGTATTCAATATAATGCACCTTTAAATCTCAGATATTAGACTTTAAACTTTCCATTGATAGTCGCCTACTTTTCACAATTTCGGCTTTCCCACCAACATTATCATTAACTACACAGAAACCCGGTTTCTTAACATAATTGCTTCATTCAGTTGACAGTTGACAGTTGACAGCGAATTCTACCGGGAAGGAAGAGGATTGGAGTAATGAATTGTCTTCTTTTAATTTCTCCGTACAAGGGAGAGGCTTTAAACCAATTTTTTCTGGTAATTTAAGCAAGATAAGCTGTTCTACATTTAAATTGTGTGTCAAAAATCAATTAAACACTCTTGTGGGATGGCTTTGAGCATCGTCCAGAATATACAATTTAAATGCGCAACAGCTTATTGGAAGAAACCGGGTTTCTTAAGCCCGAAGTGCGAAAATCTCGATCGCCAACCTCAACTCTACCATCTAAAAATCATCCTCTCCCTCATTTTCAGTCCGCAAGCGCACCGAATCAGCATGAGAAGGTAAACCCTCAGCTTCCGCCAACACATTAATCGCCTTACCCACCTTCTTAAGTGCAGTCGGCGAATATTGAATCAAACTCGAATGCTTCATAAAAGTTTCCACACCTAGCGGCGAAGCATAGCGCGGAGCACCAGAAGTCGGCAAAGTATGATTCGGGCCAGCCAAATAATCACCCACAGCTTCCGGTGTCGAACAGCCCAGGAAAATCGCCCCAGCGTGCCGAATTTGGTCAAGCAAATCCCAGGGTTCTGCCACTTGCAATTCCAAGTGTTCGGGAGCAAACTCGTTAGAGAGTTCCGCCGCAGCCTTCAGGGAATCCACCACTACAACTAAACCGTAATTGGCGATCGCCTTTTCCGTCAAAATCCGGCGCGGGTGATTTACCAGTTGTCTGTCAACCTCAGCTACTACCTTTCTAGCCAACACCGAATCCGCCGTCAGCAAAATCGCCGACGCCATCGAATCGTGCTCAGCTTGAGCCAACATATCCGCAGCTACGTGTACTGGATTCGCCGAAGCATCAGCAATAATCAGCACCTCCGAGGGCCCTGCCAGAGAATCGATCCCCACAGTGCCGTAAACCAGTTTTTTCGCCAGCGTGACGTAAATATTCCCCGGCCCAGTAATTAAATCCACCTTGGGAATAGTTTCCGTACCGTAGGCCAAAGCTGCGATCGCCTGAGCCCCGCCTACCCGATAAATCTCATCAACTCCCGCTTCCTGAGCCGCTACCAGCACCGCAGGATTCATTTTCTTCTCCTGCCCGGGGGGAGTACACATCACGAGTCTCGGAACCTTGGCGACCTTCGCAGGAACCGCATTCATGATTACCGAGCTCGGATAGGACGCCTGACCGCCAGGGATGTAAATTCCCGCGCGATCGACCGGCGTGTAGCGTTTCCCCAAAACAATCTCGTCATCACCAAACTGTACCCAAGACTTGGGCACGCGCTGTCGGTGAAACGCCTGTACCTGTTTACAAGCCAACCGGATGGCATTTAATAATTCTTTCGATACCTGCTGATAAGCAGCATCCAATTCGGCGCCACTAACGCGCAAATCTGCCGCATTGAGGGTCATGCGGTCAAATTCAGCAGTATATTGCAGCACAGCCTGATCGCCTTTGCGTCTTACAGCTTGCAGCACCTCGCGCACGGTGGCTTCTTTGTGAATAACAAGTTCGTCGTGGGTGCGATCGCAGATTCGTCGCAGTTCAGCTTGCGCCTCAACCCACTGAGTAATAATTCGCAGCATGGAGATTAGGAATGCCGTCAATAATTCACGCTTGATTTGCTTGACAATTGGGGATTTTTGTGACTATCTCCTGGATAAGTCAGGCACCACCAGCCCACAAGCTTAAACCGCGAGTCTCGCGGCTGTTTCAAAGGCTTCGTTTCCCAGCGTCAGTGCAGCGTTTAAATCTCTGTCGAGGATTTTTTTGCCAAACTGACGACAAGTCACAACCTTCCTTGAGGAATTGCCTGTCAGAGAACAGGGTGCGGAGGGAGAGGGAGAGGGGAAGAGGGGGGAGACGGGAGAGAGGGAGAGGGGGGAGAGGGGAAAAATTTTCTCTCTCCCTTCTTCCTTCCTTCTTCCTTCTTCCTTCTTCCTTCTTCCCTCTTCCTTCTTCCTTCCGTCTTCTGCAAGTGCTTCAAAGGCGAAGCCCTTATAACCCGTACTCTTTGTTATAGCTTAACTTGGATTTTTCAGGGAATGGGATTTTGAGCGGAATAGATGCTATATTAGTTTTTCCCACACCTAATAATTTTTTATAAAAAAACGCCAAGTTATTGTATACTTGAAAATTGCGCGCAATAAACCGTGACGGTGAAAACCCCGTAACACGCCTCGACAACACCCGTGTCATACCTTTGGGTATCGTCAGGGGTGAAAATTGGGTCGTCAAATGAGTCAATTAAGAATTATTGCGCGATCGCCCTTGAAAAAGTAGCTGTAGACTCAGCTTGCATCTGAGCGATCGGCTAATGGCTGACTCAGCTTTAAAAAAATCAAGCTTTTTGCGGCTCGAACCCGAAAAGATTGTCCCTCAAAATTCCCGTGTCTTGAGACTATCTTGAGACTAGGGTGTATCAATCAATACCTACTTCCACAAACTGAACTATGGCAAATATTAAGTCCGCCGTCAAACGAGTCAAAATCGCCGAGCGCAACCGCTTGTACAATAAATCTTACAAGTCAGCGGTCAAAACCCTGATGAAGAAGTATTTCGCGACAGTTGAGAAGTACGCCGCATCTCCGACACCTGAATTAATGCAAGAAGTTCAGCAACGTATGTCAGAGGCATACAGCAAAATTGACAAAGCTGTCAAAAAAGGTGTACTGCACCGTAACAACGGCGATCGCAAAAAGTCCCGCTTGGCAAGAACCCTCAAGCCACACGAAACACAAGTAGCATCCTAAGACAGAAGGAAGACGGAAGACGGAAGACGGAAGAAGGAAGAGGGAAGAAGGAAGAAAGAAGGAAGAAAGAGAATTTTTCCTACTACTCTCCCACTCTCCCACTCCCCCACTCTCCCACTCCTCCACTCCTCCACTCTCTCACTCTCCCATTCGCCCATGCAGCTCATCGACACTCACGTTCATATCAACTTTGAGACTTTCAAATCTGAGTTAGAAGCCATTCGAGAACGCTGGCGCGAAGCTGGTGTAGTTCGATTGGTTCATTCTTGTGTCGAGCCGGAAGAGTTTGCCGGAATTCAAGCAATTGCTAATCAATTTGCAGAAGTTTCCTTTGCGGTGGGGCTTCATCCCCTAGATGCCGCCAAGTGGAAAGACGAAACTGCAAGCCTGATTCGGGAATTAGCCAGTTCTGACTCTAGGGTAGTGGCGATCGGCGAAACCGGACTAGACTTTTTTAAAGCAGACGATCGAGAACACCAGTTTAAAGTGTTTGAGGCCCAGCTTGAAATCGCCCAGGAACTTGACAAACCAGTCATTATCCACTGTCGCGACGCCGCCGCCCCAATGGCCCAAATGTTGCGCAACTTTTGGCAAAAACGTGGCCCAGTGCGCGGGGTGATGCACTGTTGGGGAGGTACACCCGAAGAAACCCAGTGGTTTTTAGACTTGGGTTTCTACATCAGTTTTAGCGGAACTGTCACCTTTAAAAAAGCCTTGCAAATACAAGAATCAGCTTGTATGGTAAATAGCGATCGCATCCTAGTCGAGACAGATTGCC
>JBDTEI010000610.1:0-7270 GCA_039922675.1 Microcoleus sp. | reverse complement strand
GTTTGTAACCAGCTTTTTCAATTGCCATCATCAACAAATCCAAAGCTTCTTGATTGGAACCCAGATTAGGAGCAAAACCGCCTTCATCCCCAACACCAGTCAGCAAATTTTTGTCTTTCAAGACTTTGGCCAGACTCGCAAATACTTCTGCACCCCAGCGCAAAGCTTCCTTAAAAGAAGGCGCTCCCACCGGTACAATCATAAACTCTTGAATGTCTACGTTGTTGTCAGCGTGGGAACCACCGTTGATGACATTCATCAACGGCACGGGTAAAACGTTAGCTAAAGCGCCGCCCAAGTAGCGGTAAAGGGGGATACCTAAAGTCTCGGCGGCAGCCTTTGCTGTGGCTAGGGAGACTCCCAGAATGGCATTAGCGCCGAGGTTGGATTTGTTGGGGGAACCGTCCAAGTCAATCATGGTTCGATCGATTAATGGTTGGTCGATCGCATCCATATCAACCAAAGCGGGGGCAATTTTGTGCTCGACGTTAGCAACGGCCTTCAGAACTCCTTTGCCACCGTAGCGTTTTTTGTCATCATCCCGGAGTTCGTGGGCTTCAAAAGAGCCTGTAGACGCGCCGCTGGGGACTTGTGCGAGTCCGACAACACCGTTGGCTAGGTAAACTTCAGCTTCGATGGTAGGGCGGCCGCGAGAGTCGAGGATTTCTCTGGCTTTAATAAATTCGATCGCAGTGTCTTGCATATTTAACGATTCGTGACTTTAGTCAATGGTTGATGACAATTAGCATTCAGCAGGCTTTAGGTAACTGACTGCTAACGGGTAATAGAGTACGCGATCCCCACAATTATTAGCGCTCATTTCAAACTTTTTGCGGATTTGGGCGATCGGTGTCAATAAGCTAGACTTGTTGAAGTTCGGAGTCAATCACAACTCTGAATAACGATATAGTTCAACTAGCAAACCGCACTGCCGTATCCTGATTCTGGCCGTGTCCTAATTCTTTGGTTGTGATGCGTCGGCAATATTGGAGACGGCAGTGCCGTGACTTCCGGGGAGTGTCAAGGACTCGTATCGAGAGGCGTTTTAAGTTTCAGCTTAACATTGGTTCCTTTTTTAAGGACAACTTCACCACCAGGACTAGACAAGACATAAGCCGCTGCTGCTGCACCCCCAGCTAAAGTACCATGCTTGAATTTCGCTTTATTACCGAGGAAATGACCGCCGGCTGCTCCAGCTAAAACAATGCCAGCATTCTGAACAAACTTGCCTTTGGTTTTTGTTTCTACCTGAGTATTCACTAAAGTAACATCAATGGGATCGGCTGAGCCATCTGCGAAGTGAATGTCATCAAAAACTAGATGCAAACTCGCTTTTTTGCCTTTAGCTGATTTGACGACATCTTCCAGATGTCCCTGAATCACGGCATCTTTAAGAGTTTTATTGCCTCCTTTGACTCGCAGAGTAAAACGCTCGTTGTCGCGGTTTTTACCCGTGGACAAATCTTGTTGGAGAATGGTATCAAAAGTGGTTCCAGCAGGGAAGGCCGACTGATTTGTCAGATTACTGGACCTAGGGCTGCTTTGGTTAGATACAGAATTTGGGCTTTGATTAGCGGGAGCAGAAGTGTTGCCGATCGGCTCACTTGACTTCTGACAAGCAACAGTGTTACTGAGTAGTAGAGCACTCAGTAGTAAGGGCATTAACTTTTTCATCGTCGGTGTCTTCGATTCAATAGGCTATCAGAATCAGATTAGGCTAAAATTAGCCAACGCTAACATAAAGGAAGCAATATTTTACTACATTTTTGGGCGATCGCCAACCATACATGACCACTTATTTTTGACTAATAAATGCTTCTATCGTATATATAGCACAGGATTTAGACTACGTAACTACCCCGGCCGGGGGTAAGTTCCGTTTAAGATTGCCAAAAATCCGCCACATCATATCCCATTTCCCGGAGCATTTGCCGTAGCAAAGGCAAACTCAAACCGATCACATTTGTGTGACATCCTTCAATTTTTTCCACAAAAAAGCCACCTTTACCTTCGAGTGCAAAACAGCCTGCACAGGCGAGAGGTTCTCCGGTAGCGACGTAGGCCATAATTTGGCGCGAACTCACTTGGGCAAAATGAACTTTTGTCACTTGACAGCGCACGAGTCCTCGCTCGATTGCATCGTCAAAGTTATCGAATCTAGTATCAATTAAAGCATGACCCGTATAAAGTTCGCCAACTTTACCGCGCATTTTCTGCCAGCGCGAGATTGCTTCTTCCGCATCCTTCGGCTTACCGTGAATTTCGCCATCAATGACCAAAATTGAGTCGCATCCCAACACCAAACACGATTTTGGATTGGGGATTTGCGGGTGAGAATTAGCAAGCAAAAAACTAGCTACAGCGTCAGCTTTTCCTTCTGCTAAAACTTGCACTAATTTAGTGGCATCCCTCATTTTTATTTTGCCTTCATCAAAGTCGCTGGGGCAAATTACAGCTTGAATGCCAGCACTATTTAGCAGGCTGCGGCGCGCCGGGGAAGCTGAGGCTAATACAAAAGTTGGAGTTTTCATAATTTAAGAAGTCATTAGTCATTAGTCCTTAGCCATTAGTTATTGGTCATTAGTCATTTGTTGGCCTAATAACCAATGCACAATCCACAATGCTTTTTGGCCCAATTACCCATAACTAATAACTAATAACCAATAACTTTTTAACCTAATAAACAGAGAAAGATTTTACGACTTTCTCAAAGGCTTCTTTGACCTTCGGCCAGCGTTCTTCGGTAGTGGAAACGTTAAGCGTGAAAAGTTTGCCGCGGCTGACGGCTACGCTGGCTAAGTTGTGCCGTTGTTGGTTTGGGAGTTTGACGGCGTATTCTAAAATGTAATAGCTTTTCGATCGCGATTCCCGAGCTCCAGCATTGACTAATTCAGCTTCGCGGCCGGAATCTGTCGGGGCTAACGCATTTTTGCTAAGCTTGTATCCCACTTCGGTAGGCGTTCCCAAATCTGCCAGAGTTTTGTTCCCCACAACTGGACTGATGACCACGCTGACATTCTCGGTTTGCTGAATCAAATCGCGGAACACCACATCGGGCCCGTTAGAAACTGCGATCGGCAGCCAGCCGTTAGGATAGAGAAATTGATAGCCATCGCCAGTATCAACATAGCTTTTGAGTCCGGTGACTTTAGACACACAACCGGTCAAGGTGAGGCTGAGAACTACCAGAAGTATTGCTGCAATTCGTTTGAGCATTATTTTATCGATCGGGTTACACTAAAATATTTAATTTAGAACTGGCGCACGGTGGTCAGAAACCGGGTTTTTCGCAGCTATACTTCGTTACAGCCAACAGCACAGGTAAAAAACCTGGTGGTTGAACTTTGGCTACGTTCAGTTACCGTGTGGTGGTTGAGCGTAGTCGAAACCAAGTCGAAAACCGGTTTCTAGGCGGGGCGAGTGCGTCAATCCTGTAACTTTTAATTGTCTCACCAAACCTTACCCCTAAAATAGTTAAGCTATGGATCGCCATTTTTGTATCGCTGGCAAGCCATAGCCCTACAGTTTAATTTTTAACAAAATCATTACAGGTGAGTCAGCCAGCTAATCAGTCCGTGCTTGGTAGAAACTTCTAAAGCCAAGAGAGAAACAAAACCAATCATGGCAAGGCGGCCGTTTAAGCGTTCTGCGTAGGGTGTGAAGCCGGTGCGGGCTTCGTCATCGATGTATACTTTCGGCTCGATCGCAAAATTGTTCATTTTACCGTCGTTGTCGAGTAGTAAGCCTCTGTCAGCCATGTTAGTGTCCTAAGTTGTTTTGGTGTACTGTAAATAAATGTAACAGACTGATGAAGATATGTAAAGGATTATGAGTTTTTTTTTTCAAATAGTGCGATCGGACACCAGTTTCCGAAAAAATGCAATGGGCGGGCAAGCCCCAAACCCTGATAGGATGGGTCATTCCCAATCTAAAATCTAAAATCTAAAATCTAAAAGGGTATGACAGTGAACAGTAGACTCTGGGCCCCGCACGGGGGACGATAGAGTTGAGAGGCGCCAAAGTCAATGGTGTAGCAAATCCAGTCTGGGGTTTGACGAAAATTGTGGAAGAACGGAGGAAAAATTTATGCGGGCCAGTCTGGAAATGAGGTGGTTTTATAGCGGCGCGCTGCCAAAACCGATCGGGCAATGGTTTGGAAGCGAGAGTCTGGGCGGGTATCTGTCGCCGCCTGAAGAGCGAGAAGATTTATATTTGCTGATACCCAGTTGCGACTACTTGGGAGTGAAACTGCGCGGAAAAAATTTACAGGTAAAGTGGCGGCAGGCAGAATTGGGGGTGATGCAGTTCGGCAACCGCTGGGAAGGCAAAGCCGAGAAATGGCTGAAGTGGATTTGTGCCGACACGATGGCGCCGGTATCGGCGGATATAATCGCAACTGGAAAGTGGGTGAAGGTGAAGAAAAAGCGAGCCCAGCGTCTTTACCAAGTTTCTGCCCCTGGTGCGCTAATGTCTGTGCCTGTCGAAGCACCAATTCCCCAAGGCTGCATTGTAGAAATTACTCAGTTAAATATTAACGGCAGTGCGTCGTGGACTTTGGGGTTTGAAGCGTTTGGTAGCGAAAGTTTTTTGGCAGAAAGTCTGCAAACAGTAGCTAATTGGACGAGCAAAAGTTATCAGGCGCAAAAGTTGAAAGCTGAGGATTCTTCTGGTTATCCGATTTGGCTGACAAGTAAGTAATATCAAATCCCTTTGAATCATACCGCCTGTATTCTTTAGTTCCCATCTGTTGGGACGAAAAATAAGACGGCGGTTGAAACCGCGTCTACACAAACTAAGTCCGCCTCCGCGGACTGAAGAAAATAACGCAATTTTAACCGCCCGGTCTTTGTTCTATTCGCCCTCTCCTATTCTTCCCACTCGATCGGCACTTCTGAGAATTTTACAAGCCAAAATCGCCGCCCCGAACCCATTATCAATATTCACCACACCCACACCAGCCGCACAAGAATTGAGCATAGTTAAAAGAGGAGCAATCCCGCCAAAACTCGCGCCGTAACCCACACTCGTCGGCACAGCAATTACCGGACAATCCGCCAAACCCGCAACCACACTCGCCAAAGCACCTTCCATACCCGCCACTGCAATCAACACATCAGCATCAGCAATCACGTGCCGGTTGCTCAGCAAGCGGTGAATCCCAGCAACTCCCACATCCCACAGACGCCGCACCCCAAAACCGCAAAGTTCCGCAGTCACAGCCGCCTCTTCCGCTACAGGCAAATCCGCTGTTCCCGCACTGATAATAGTCACAGTACCCGGACGCTGGGGAGTTGGGGATTTAGCAGAAATTGCACAAATTCGAGCCTTTTGGTAGTAGCACAAATCGGGTATTTTTTGCTGCAATTGCTCGAAAACGAACGGTTCAATTCGCGTCGCCATCACCGCAGAATTTCGCCCGCGCATCACCTCGATAATCTCAACAATTTGGTCGGGTGTTTTCCCCGGGCCCCAGATGACTTCAGGAAAACCAGTTCTTAAAGTGCGGTGGTGGTCAATTTTGGCAAAATCGCCGACTTGTTCAAAGTCAAAATGCTTTAATTTGTCCAAAGCTGCGATCGGGCTAAGAGCCCCAGCCGCAACAGATTCGAGTAACTTCTGTAAAATTTCAGGTTCCATGAACTAATTCACTAATGACTACTGACTACTGACTACCTACTGACTATTCTGTAATTTTCAGCTCGTACAAATTCCACAAAGCACCGCCGAGGGCACTGTAGCGAATTCCCGAAATGCGATCGCGCACCGCCTCAAAAGTCAGCGGATTCACCATGTAAATAAAAGGCACTTGTTCCGCTATAATCCGCTGCGTATCCCCATACAACTCCTTGCGCTTCGCCTCATCAAGCTCCTGAGAAGCTTTCACGTAAAGGTCATCAATTTTCTGCTCCCAGTCGTACACTTCCCAACCCTTAATCGGCGGTTCTCCGACCTGCGGGCCCTGGTTAAAACTGTGCAAAGTCCCCTTGACTGACCAAATATTGTAGCCACTGTGTGGTTCCAGTCCTCCCGTAAAACCGCCGAGGTAAGTATCCCAATTTTTAGTCAAACGCAGCTTTTCCACATAAGTGTTAAAACTCAGGAACTGCGTGTCAATTTGCATCCCCAGTTTGCCCAAATCTTGTTTAATTTGCGTTCCCATTTGTTCCCGCACTTTTTTACCAGCAGCCATCAACAAAGTAAACCGGACTTGGTTGCCCTCAGCATCCAAAAGTTCGCCGTTACTATTATACTTGAAGCCGGCACTTAACAGTAAGTCTTTCGATTTTTGCGGATCGTAACTGTAAGTTTTCAATCCCTGTTCTGGAGACAAGTAGAACGGACTTTGCGCCGGAATTGGGGAATGGAGCGGCGCCCCAAGTCCGCGATAGATATTGTTAGTCATCGCGTCGCGGTTGATGCCGTAGGCGATCGCCTGCCGAAATTCCTTAGTCGCGAACCAGCGAGACTTAACCGGGTCTACAAAAGGCTGATTTTGAGCGTTGCGCCCCTTATTCAGATTGAAACACATAAACACGCTGCCAGTGTCCGGGCCGCCGTTGAATACCGTATATTTGCCACGTTTTTCCTCCCGCTTCAGCAGAGGGAACACCTCAGGCTGCACGTCCAGAGTATCTAAATCGCCCGATCGAAAATTCAGCAGTTGCGTATCAGTATTTTCGATAATTTGCCAGACAATTTGCTGGATGTAAGGCTGACTGTTTCCCTCAGCATCTTTGCGCCAAAAATACGGATTTCGTTCCAAAACCACGCGCTGATTAGGAGTATAACTCAGCATTCGGTATTGACCGTTACCGACAATTTTTTTGGGGTCAGTGTCCGTACCCCAAGTAGACAGGAACTTAGGCTTGCCGTCAGGCTCGGTATTGCTAATAGATTCCTGTAAAATATGAGCTGGTAAAATTGGGATTCCCCCAGCATATCTAATAAAAGGAGCGAAGGGTTCTGCCACCGAAAATTCAACGCGGCGGCTGTCAAGTTTTTTAAGTTTTGGGAATTTGCGGCTCATACCAACCCTGAGAGTATCTTTCAAACCGCTAGGAATTTTATCATTGAAATAAATTTTTTCATAGCTGAAGATAATGTCATCAGTTGTCATCGGTTCGCCATCAGACCATTTCAAACCCTCTCGCAGGGTGAAAACAACCTTTTTGCCATCTTTAGACACTTCCCAGGACTCAGCTAAACCAGGTTCTAGCTTTGATGTCAGGCCATTTTCGTTGATCAATCCCTCGTACATATAGCCAAAAAC
>JBDTEI010000609.1:0-15784 GCA_039922675.1 Microcoleus sp. | reverse complement strand
TCTTCGGCGTGGGTAAAAAGGTAGCCTTCGTTTTGCAAAGATTCAATATCGTTAGCGTAAACGATCGGCAAACCCAAGATTCTGACCATATCGTCTTTGGTACACTCGTTAATATCTATTTTGCCGCGCACTTTGGCTAGTTCTTCGGCATTTGTCGCAGTTGCAGGAACCAGTAAGCCTCGGGGTGCGGTTTTGATCAGATAACGCTTTTTCAAAGAAAAGGCTGTGATAATTTGAGCGATCCAAACGAGGGTGCCCAAATTAGTTGAAGAAGATAGCGCTAGTGCTGCTAAAGTAATCCCAACACCCCATCCCATCCAACTGCGAATATTTGTTTTTTGGCCTGCATAGGCGATCGCCAATCCGCCGAAATACGGAATAAAAGAATACCACACCCAGTTTGGAGTTTGACGCAGCCAATATAACTCTTGAGACACTTTAGTTCTATCCTCAATCGACTTTTATTTGACTCTTATTTAAATCCCACCTTTTTTAGAGTGGATTCTGTTCTTTCTTCTTCCTTGTTTTTACTTTGAGGGAAAGCGAAACCGAAAGGCTCTTTTCCTTCTTCTTTCTTCCTTCTTCTTTATTCCTTCTTCCTTCTTCCTTCTTCCTTCTTCCTTCACAAATTACAATTCCCGCAGTAGTTTTTGGCGTTTTTCTTCATATTCTTCGGCGGTAATTGCGCCCATATCGTAAAGTCCTTTCAATTCGGCGATCGCCCCAGTGACATCTTTTGCCCCTCTGAGGGCATACCCAGACGGTAACATTCCGCCATTGTACTCTAGCTGAAAAGCTTGTTCCGACATCATCAGCAGGCTGATAAAATCAAAAAATGCGAACACCGAGGGAATTAATGTCCAGGAAAAGAGCAAATAAAATACTCCTGCTAAGTTGTTCCCCAAATAAAATTTGTGACCTCCGAAACCTCCGATAAAGAAAGCTAACACAACTGCTACGGTTCTATCTTTTACCATTTTTCCCTTTCCCAGTTTTTTACTTTAACTTCTGCGATCGAGCTAAGGAATATTACTAATTTTGACTCATTTATTTGAATTTTTGCGAAACTTAGACATCGCAAAATACAGCAGAACTATACCGGCTTGAGCCTGTAGAATGACCGAGTAGCCTCTCAAGAAATAATTGAGTTCGCTACCGGAATTGAAAGAAAATATTAAAATGCCTAGGGCTGCGTAGGGTGCGAAACGCATCCAATTCGGCGTTACCTCTAACTTGCGGCTGTTGAAATTGCTCATTTGGTTTTAAGCCTCATCCTCACTTAAAATTAACATAAAAATTAGCCGGATGGTCAAGTTTGGTTGGGGGCGATCGCCCGGGCCAGTCTTGCATTTATCAGCGGACAATATCTTACTTCCATGTTAAAACAAGTTTTTCCGTTAAAGTAGGCGGCCGGGCGATCGCGAAATTCCACCTCCGCAGACAATCCAGATAGATGTCACAAAAACCCGGTTAATTCACAATTATTAACAACCGCCCGAATTAACCCGCGCCGCCGCCCAAAAGAAACAGACTCAAGAGAGTTCCGCTATTCCAAAGACTGTGGAGAAGCATGGGGGCGAGGAGATTGCGCGATCGCGTGTACACAAACCCCAACACCGCCCCCAAAGTCGCCAAAGGCAGAATCTCAGAGACACTCAAGTGAGCCACCGCAAACAAGAAAGCCGAAGCTGCGATCGCCCCCGAAACAGGCAAATAGCGAGTCAGAGAAGGCAGCAGAAAGCCCCGAAACACGATTTCCTCAAAAACCGGCGCGGCGATCGCAGCAGTGCCGAAAAACACCGCCAAAGCCACGTTATCCCTACCGTCGAGGACGATCGGCAAAATTGGATTGCTGCCACCTTGTCCCTGCCAGAATTGCTGATTGATCAACGACACCACAACCACCAAAGGCAAAGCAACTAAATAGCCGCCAAACCCCCACAAAAACCAATTTCCCCGCCAATTAATCCGAAACCAACCATCAGGTAAAGGTAAAAAAGACTTGACAGAAAAATACAGTACCGAAAGCCCGCCAGCCGACAGCAACAAATAAGTAGCAAAGATATAAAAAGCCTTGTCGCGCGCGTCAAAAGTAGCAGGATTGAGTTTTAAAACAGCCAGAGAAACAGGCAGCAACAAATAGGGAATCAAGATTTGTCCGACAAAGAAAAACCCGACCACAAGCACCTGCCAAACAATCTCACCATCCCAAGGCACATCCCAAGTCAAGCTGGCATTTCGCGCCAAGAGCGGCCCCGAACCTGCTTTATCTAACTGCTGGCGCTGCAACAGCCACTGCACACTCAAACCAACTAGCAAAACCGTACCAATACAAAGAGATATAGCCGGAACGCCAACAATAATTGCCAACTTTTCTACAGCTTGCTCAGCCGTTACCTGCTCTGCTGATTGCAGCGCTACCAGATCCTTAGAACGTTCTTGCAGCTTGTAAAGTTGAGCTAGCGCGCGATAGCGAAACCAGCCATCTAAAGATTTTTTAATGCTCGGCTCGGCATCCGGCAGAAGTTGAGGCGGATTGCTCCAAATTCCAGTTAAAACTTTAGCAGTTGTCGCCGAAGGGTTGTAATCAATTTCAGTTTTATACCGCGTGACTAAACCTTTCCAAGTTTGGATCGCCGCGTCAGTTTTTCCGCTGGTTACCTGCAAAATTCCCAAGCGCAAATCAAGTTCATTGAGCAGGGCTGACTGTTGGTTTACCAACTCTTGAGCAGCCTTTTTGGGTGCAGATTTAAGAGCAGGTTTTTCCGACTTAGAGACGATTGTCGGCGGAATTTGTTTAAATTCTAGTTGAGTTGTTTCGATACTTTTTTGATTCGAGTCTCGCGCTTCTTTATATTGCGTCAAAGCCGTATTTAAAGGATCTGCACCGATAATATTGTTGCGCGCCGAACTTAAATTAGCACTCTGATTATTTTCTCCTTGCCACTCCGAGGCGTGAAGCAGCAAATTTGTCTGGTAGAGTTCCAGGCGGCCTTGAATTTGCGGCTCATTCCAACTAGCAAGTAAAGATAAACCGACCAGGGCGATCGCGATCGCCGTTAAAATACCTAAAATTATCCGCTTCAGTGTCATTCCTCGTTTTCCGTCCCGCGCGAATCTGTAGCTAAGTCTTTCCCGTATTTAATCATAGGTCGTTGCAGGCGAGAGTATCCCGCCAACTGGTAAAATTTCACTGGCTCATCTTTTTGACTCGGCTCAACAGGACTTGCGCCACAAATCCTCGACTCGCCGTTTATGCGTAAGGTGCACACCTTAGCCCAGCGGTGCTTACGGCGCACTCTGCGCATCCGCGATGTGTCGGGTAAGGTGCGTACCCAAGGAGTGTCAACTTAAGGTCAAACGTACTCAGACAATGCTGTTTGGCGATTAGGCTCTGCTTATACCCCCCTAGCCCCCCTTGCTAAGGGGGGGACAAGAGTCTTCTCAAAGTCCCCCTTAACAAGGGGGATTTAGGGGGTTATAGACTTGACTAGGAGCGTAATTTCTCATGGCTTTCAGGCTTAAGTTGACACTAATGGTGTGCACCGCGCACCCAAAGACTCAGTAACAGGCTAAATCTAAAATCTAAAATCTAAAATCTAAAATCGAATGACTCGCATTATCTTAGTCCGTCACGGCAAAAGCACCTACAATCAAGAGCGACGCATCCAAGGCCGCCTCGATAAATCAGTTTTGACAGAAGCAGGCCGCGCCGGAGCCATTCAAGTCGGCGACATACTCAACAGTATCGCCTTTGATGCCGCCTATACCAGTCCCCTGCAACGAGCCAAAGAAACAGCAGAAATCATCCTGTCGCGCTTGACAAATCCGCCAAAACTCCAACCAACCGATAAATTGATGGAAATCGATTTGCCATTGTGGGAAGGAATGCTGCGCCAAGATGCGATCGACCAATTCCCCGAAGCATATCAGCAATGGCAACAACAGCCAGACAAATTTTCCATGAAACTACCTTCAGCCGAAGGAGAAATCGAACACTTTCCTGTATTGGCAATTTTTGCTAACGCCCGCATTTTTTGGCAAGATCTGGTGTCGCGCCACCGAGAAGGTACAATTCTAGTAGTAGGTCACAACGGAATTAACCGCGCCCTCATCGCTACAGCCTCGGAAATTGCCCCGAGTTACTACCAATCTATTCAACAGTCTAATTGCGGAATTAGCGTCATCAATTTTGGAACTTCTCCTGCTGCTAACGACAAGCAAACAGAACCAAAACCAAAAATTGCAGTTCAATTAGAATCGCTGAACTTAACCGCCCATACCGGAGAAATCTTCCCGAAACCGAGGGACGGACACCGCGGCCCGCGCTTGTTGCTAGTACGTCACGGCGAAACAGACTGGAATAGAGCAGGTAAATTTCAAGGACAAATAGACGTACCACTCAACGATAATGGCCGCGAACAAGCTCGACAAGCCGCAGAATTTCTCAAAGATGTAAAATTAGATTTTGCGATTAGCAGTTCCATGCTGCGCCCAAAAGAAACTGCCGAAATTATTCTCAAACATCACGGCGATTTGCAACTAGAACTCCGCGACGAATTGAGAGAAATCAGCCACGGACTTTGGGAAGGAAAATTTGAATCAGAAATAGAAGCATCCTATCCGGGTTTGCTCGAAGAATGGAAAACATCTCCTGAAAATGTGCAAATGCCAGAAGGAGAAAATTTAGAGCAAGTGTGGACTCGGGCGATCGCAGCGTGGCGAGAAATTGTACAATCAGTTTCTGGTACAGGAATTGTCGTTGCCCACGATGCCGTCAACAAAGCACTTCTCTGCCACCTATTCAATTTAGAACCCGAACATTTCTGGAAATTCAAACAAGGAAACGGTGCAGTTAGCGTAATCGACTATCCCCACGGCCCCGATGGTTTGCCCGTATTGCAGGCGATGAACATCACAACTCATTTAAGCGGCGGCGTATTTGACCAAACAGCAGCCGGAGCACTGTAATTTGTAAAGTTATCGGCACGAAGTATAGCAGAATAAATCCCCTCTGCTACACTTCCCCCGTCGAACAAATGTCTGAACTTTCATAGCAGAAACGCTTGCTCTCATTCCCTCCTTCTTCCTCCCTCTTCCTTCGTGTCCTTAGCGTCTTCGCGGTTCGTTATTCCCTCTTCCCTCTTCCCTTTTTCCTCTTCCTTCTTCCCTCTTCCTTCTTCCTTCTTTATGAATCGCGAACTGCTACAAAATGTAAGGATACTCGATCCAGTTTCAAAGATCGATCGCACCGCTGATATTCTAATTACCGAAAATCAGATCCAAGCAATAGAAGAAAACATTACTGAAATTCCCGCCGACACAGAAGTACGGGATTGCCGAGGCTTAATTTTAGGGCCAGGATTAACTGATATCTACAGTCATAGCGGAGAACCAGGTTTTGAGGAACGAGAAACCCTGGAATCCTTGATGCAGGCTGCTGCGGCTGGCGGTTTTACGCGAGTGGCGATTTTGCCCGATACCTCTCCGCCTGTGGACAATTTGGCCGGTTTAGCTTTGTTGCAGCAACACATCCGCAATTTATCGCCCTCCCTGCCGCGCTTATATTTCTGGGGCGCACTGACAGCGGGCGTGAAAGGGCAGCAGATGGCGGAGTTGGGCGAGCTGGCCTCCTCTACGGTGGTGGGGTTTGCGGACGGTTTGCCACTGTCTAATCCGGCTCTGGTGAGGCGTTTGCTGGAGTATATCCAGCCTTTGAATAAGTCTGTGGCTTTGTGGCCGTGCGATCGAACTTTGGCAGGAAATGGTGCGGCGCGGGAAGGTGCAGTATCGGTGCGCTTGGGTTTACCGGGAATTCCGGCGAGTGCGGAAACATCGGCTTTAGCCACAATCCTAGAATTGGTGGCATCTGGAGGTACTCCCGTACACATCATGCGTGTTTCAACCGCCCGCAGCGTGGAATTGATTCGAGATGCTAAGGCGCGGGGTTTGCCGGTGACTGCGAGTGTCACTTGGATGCACTTACTATTGAATGTTGGCGCAATTTCTGGAAATGCCAAAGATTGCGGAGGCGGAAAAAATGCTCTGACGACTTCATTTCCTTACGATCCGAATTTACACCTAGAACCGCCGTTGGGTACTCGTAGCGATCAATTAGCTTTAATTCAAGCTGTGAAAGATGGGGTGATTGATGCGATCGCGATCGACCACAACCCGCATACCTACGAGGAAAAAACCGTGGCTTTTGCTGATAGTCCCCCAGGGGCGATCGGCTTGGAATTAGCGTTGCCTTTGCTGTGGCACGGACTGGTAGAAACTGGCGAATTTTCGGCTTTGGAACTGTGGCAGGTTTTGAGTACAGGGCCCGCGCTTTGTCTCGGACAAGCCCCCGCCACGGTTACGCTGGGTGTCTCTGCTGAGCTGATTTTGTTCGACCCGCTAATGACTTGGACTGTTGAGGGGCATAGTCTGAAGTCGCGATCGGCAAATACACCTTGGTTGGGACAGCAATTAGCCGGAAAAGTTCTACAAACTTGGCTTTAAGGCAATACGCTTGGGATCAGATGGCGGTTGAAACTGCGTAATAGTCAAACTCTTATTCCAGCGAGAGACTCAAGAACATAACGTAATTTTAACTCGATCTTCAACCCGCGTCGGCGGGTTTTGTCTTTGTAGGCGCGGTTTCAACCGCCGTCTGATCCTTGAGAGTTTTGGGAGAGATTTCATGAACCCGCCTTAATAATTCATCTCCTTTCATATCAGGCATCACGTAGTCAGAGATAATTAATGGAATCTCTTCTCCCTCTGCCATTAGTTCAGCAACTAACTCTAGAGCATCCTCGCCTCCTTCCGCAATTTCAATCCGGTAAGTATTACCTAAAGCCTCTTTTAATTCAGCTTTGAGGCTTTTCAGAACCGTGGTTTCGTCATCGACGCAAATAATCACTTGTTTGCTCATAGCGATAAAGCTGTTTTAATAGTTTCAATTAACTCTTCTTCCGACCAAGGTTTGTGTAAACAACGGTGCAAGTCAGCTTCATCAAATGCTCTTTGGACAGCATCTTCATCTGCTTGACCAGTCAGCATTACTTTAACTATCTTTGGAAACTTTTTATGAACGCGAATTAGAAACTCATCTCCTTTCATTCCCGGCATCAACCAATCAGAAACAATCAAGATAATTGTTGTATCATCGTCATTAAATTCATCTATCAATTCTAAAGCATCGGCGGGATTTTCCGCTAATTCATAAACGTAGGCATTGCCAAAAGCAGATTTTAGTTGAGTTTTGAGACTTGTTAAAACTACTTTTTCATCGTCAACGCACAGGATAACAGGTTTAGACATACTTTTTTTTTCTCAGCCTTTCATTGTTTTGTATTGAGTGTATCCTCTAGTTTCTTAGGCAGACACTGCCTGCTAAAAAACCCATAATGCAATTTACAGCAGCGATACCAGCAATGCCTGCCCTATTTCTATTATCCGGGATTGACGGGTAGAGAAATGGTAAAAGTCGTTTTGCCGGGAACCGATGCAACTTCGATTTTGCCGCGATGTTTTTCAATTATTTTTCTGACAATATCAAGTCCTAAACCTGTGCCTTCTCCCGGTGGCTTAGTTGTGAAAAAAGGCTCGAATATTTTCGACATAACTTCTTCAGGAATTCCCTTACCGCTATCCGTGACTGCGACTTTGACACGATTGCTTTCTTGAAAGACATCCAGAGTTAATGTGCCTTTATTGTCCATAGCTTGCAGGGCATTGTGGATGAGATTTGTCCACACCTGATTTAGTTGATCGGGGTAGCAGATCACAGGTTCTATTTTTCCGAAATTTCGCAATACTTCTACCCCGTGTTTCAGGTTGTTTTGATAAAGGGTGAGTATGGTTTCTATGCCTTCAACTAAATCCGATTGAATCATCACTTCTGAGGAATCGTACCGGGCATAATTTTTGAGTGCAAACACGACTTTTGACGCTCGATCCGTTGCGGTATTAATTGTTTGAGTACCTCGCTGAATTTCTGTGAGTTTGTAAGCCATGTCTAAGATTAGCTCACGATCGACCTTTTGCAGCAGAGACAAAAATTCATCCGCTTCATAAATCCCCATATCCACCAAAGTGTCGGCGATATCATCGGCTTCATCAATATTTTTATCTTCGAGTTGACCGACTAAAGTTCGCCTTAATTTCCTTTCTTCTTTAGCTGTTAAAGTTATATCTTTTTGCAGCGATTGATTTAGTAACATGAAGAAAATATTTGCTTCTTCGGCAGATAACGATTGAAAAAGTGCAGGCAAGTTAGATAGGGTTTGTCCCAAGAATTTGATCATATTTCCAGCACTCGATCTGATCGCACCCAGCGGAGTATTCAATTCGTGGGCAACTCCGGCTACTAATTGTCCTAAAGCTGCCATTTTTTCTGAATGAACTAACTCTTCTTGGGTGGTTTGTAGGTGGTCTAATGCTGTTGTGAGTTCTTGCGTCCTTTCAGTAACTTTAACTTCGAGAGTGCGGTTGTATTCGGCTAGTAATTTTTCTGATTCTTTGCGTAGGGTAATGTCGGTAAAAGCTGCGATCGCATAATTCACATTTCCCTTGTCATCATAAATTGGCGTTCCCCAAACTTCGATCGGAATAGTCCTGGTTGGATGGTGAATTTCTATGTCATCAGCGTTGACACTAGCCCCTCGAAAAGCACAAAGTATTGGGTCTTTTTCTTGAGGATAGATTTCCCCGCTATCGGCGAGATAAATTTGATATACCTCTCGAATTTCTGCTGATTTAATATCGTCAACTATGCCTTTACCAAGCAAGGATTGAGCGCGAGAATTAACGTAGTAGGGTTTGCCGTTAGGTTCGGCTACAAATATCCCGACTGGCACGGCTTCTAAAATTTGGTTGAGCCGGCTTTTACTCTCGGATAATTCGGTGTTCAAACTTTGCATTTCCTCAAAAGAGAATTGCAGTTGTTTAGCCATACTTTTAAATGAGTCGGCAAGTTCGCCAACTTCATCATTGCGGTTAATTTCTACACTTTTCCCCCACTGACCTTTAGTAATATTTTTTGCTGCTTCATTCAAAGATAAAATTGGCTTTGTCACCCATCTAGCTGTGAGTATGCCGACAATAATAGCTGCTATCAAGGCAGCAATACACAGCACAAATGTAGTTTGTTTGTTGGCGTTAATTTGTTCCAAGAAATCTGATTCTGGAATCATTACTACAATCAGCCAGTCTAAACCTTTATCATCTTTTAGGGGCGTAACTTGCATGAATTGTAGCTCGTCTTTAATCTTCAAGCTAAGCTGTTGGGTTTGCTGAATGTTGTTGAGGTTCCCAAAGTGTTCTTGCAGGTATTTAGTAGTGAGGCTGATGGTCGCGTTTTGGCTATCTGTTGCCTGAATTCTTTCTGTCTCTTCACCCTTGATTAGATATACCGGATATTGAGTTGATGTCGTAATTAATTCGCCCGATCGCTCTATAATAAATGTCTGCCCTGATTTGCCAATTTTTAACTTTTGCAGGAACTCATTAACTCGCGAAAACAGCAAGTCTGTGCCCAAAACTGCCTGCAACTGTCCCGATTCGTCGTATAACGGTTGCGCTGCTGTAATTCCCAGTCCTTTGCTGGTAAAGTCGGCGTAAATTTTGCTCCAAGTTGCAGTTTTTGCTTCGCTTGCTGCTGTGTACCAGGGACGGACTCGCGGGTCATATTTAGGTTTTACTTTAACTAAGTTAGTTGGTTCACCTCGGTTGTTTGCAGCATAATAATTCATGTTACCGTCTGTAAGTGCGCTGCATTCTTGCAATAAAAAATTCCCCTCATTAGTGCGCCGCGCGGCAATAAAATCTCCGTTTGGAGTGGCAATATATGTAACGCTTACTGTGTCAAAAGTTTGCAGTTGCTTCCAGAAGTGGCGCTGTATGTTCGGAGTGTCTTGCAAGTTGATATCCCCCAGTTCAAAAGCATCGGCTTTCAATTGATTGAGTTGGTGGGGAAATGTCATGTATGCTTGGACTCGTTCCGAGATGCGATCGCTAATTTCTTGCCGCAATTTGGTAGCAACTTCGTTAACCGCTTGCTGTCCGTTGCGAAATGACAAATACCCCACAACTCCTACTGCTGCGAAGATTTGCACGACGAAGGGAACTATCAGAACTGTTCGCAAAGAGAGGGTACGAACTGCTTTTACCGCTAAGGAGCCAGCAGATTTGGTTGGTTTTAAAACTTTGATGTTTGAGGGATTAGTCATGCTTGGAAAAACTTGTTGTTTAGGAAATACTTTCTTAATTTAATTAGTTGCACCCAACAAGTTATGATGTATTATCCCAGCACCCGGATTTTGAATTTGGCATTGCTATAATGCAGGTTAGCGATTTCCGCTGCATTATAGCAAATCGTCCGCCAACAACGATCGCGCCATCTAATACTTCTTTATTGACTTTGTTACAATTAATACTTTAGGTAGTAGACATCCACTTAGAAAATTTGATGCCTACTCGTAAGCATCGCCATACAGTATTTCTCTTTTCCTCAGTGCTGTCAAAAAAATGATGCTGTAAATGTGCAGGGAGTTCTCCTGGCGATCGCGCATCGAAAAAAATTCACAAATTCTTGAGATTTGCTATCACGCTCGCAGTTTATTTGACAAAACGAATCAAAGCAAAACAACTGTAATTGATTTTACAACAATATAGAGTGAATATCCGGATTGTTTAGGAATTTGTTAAAGTTCCAGTCCTGGACGCAGAACTTCTAGATGTAGGGTACGGTGTGCATCACCTTACTTGCCGCTATGAGTAGCGTGTAAAACGACTTTTTGGCCTGAGTCCTAAGTTGTTAAATCGTAGATTCCAGCTCAGCAGCAGCTTGCCCCCGATCGCAGGAACAATAAATATATCCTTGCCCCTAAAGCTACCGTTTTTACGATAAAAACGGGAAAAACGCGATTGTTTTCAAAGGGAATTGGCAGCAGATATCCGGATTGTGAGCGCAGGAAAAACGCTAAATATTCTGGATTTTTGACATGAGATATGAAATAAAGATATTCGGTATTCGCGATCGCATACATTAGCAATTTGTCTTAAATTTTTAAGCCAATTGGCTTAATTTTGGCTTCTTCAGATCGCTGACAGCAAAAATGGTGCGGTGCGATCGCTCTCCGGTTAAATATAGCAAATACAAAATAATATCGAAACTCGCGCTCTTCCGAGTGCAAATGCGATCGCGAGACTCAAGCAAAAAATTAGCGACTCTCATGGTAAAATCCCTTGTAATTGGCGCTTTCACGTCTAGAAACACGCCCGCCAAGGAAACAAATCCCACCGCCCGGAGTCCCCATACTTCGATAAATGGTGTCATCACCAGAGACGATGTTTTGACCCACCAAGCCCAAAAAAAGGGGCAAATACATGACTGCTGTTGTTCATTCCTGGAATTCCCCACCGCAAAACCTGACATTAGACATCAACGAAATTCATGTTTGGCGCTTCTTTTTGACTCAAACAGAATCTTGCTTGCAGATTTTAGCAAAAACTCTCTCTACCGACGAACAGACAAAAGCAGAGCGTTTTCACTTTCCCAAAGGTCGATCGCAATTTATTGTGAGTCGCGGCGCGCTGAGAGCAATTCTTAGTCGCTATCTGCAAATAAATCCCAGCCTTCTACGCTTTGACTACAACCCCTACGGCAAACCCTCTCTCATCGTCGCCCAAGGTGGAGATACCCTGCATTTCAATTTATCACACTCTCACGAACTTGGGCTAATTGCTATTACCAAAGATCGAGATATTGGCGTCGATATTGAACGCATAAATCCTAATTTTTCTTATCTAAAGATTGCTGAAAAGTTTTTTTCACCCTTAGAAAATAGTGTGTTGCTTTCCATTCCTAAACATCTCCAGTCTACAGCTTTTTTCAACTGCTGGACTCGTAAAGAAGCCTACATCAAAGCAGTTGGTAAAGGATTATCTATTCCCCTGAATCAGTTTGATGTCACCCTCGCACCAGGAGAACCAGCAGCACTGTTAAATATTGAAGAAAATCCCGAAGAAGCCTCGAAATGGTCTTTAATTGAATTAATTCCAGGTTCAGATATGGTGGCGGCTGTTGCGGTTGCAGGACATTGCTGGAAACTTCATTGTTGGCAGTGGAATGGGGAGTTTTGACTTATAGTTCGCAGTCAGGAATGCAAGTCTTTCTTTACGTCCCCGACTTAAATAAAGTCCGAGCGACTTTGGGGCAATATTACCTGCATTTCCTGACAGCGTTGCAGATAATTTTGCGCCACCTGATCCAGGGGATTATTTCGCACGCAATCAGCAAATAGTTCCGCCGCTTCTTGATGTTTAGCAGCAGCGTAGTTGTACAGTGCTTCGACAAATACGGGTAAAGCACCATACACATACAAATAAGGACACAACATTGTTGTGTCCCTACGTCATGTTTAACTGCAACTTACAACCCTACAACTAATTTAAAAAATCAACCAAATCGATAGCCAAATCCTCGTACCGTAATGATGTAGTCCGGTTGTCCAGGATCGATTTCCAACTTTTCGCGCAGCCAGCGGATGTGAACATCAACTGTTTTGCTGTCTCCGATAAAATCTTGACCCCAAATTTTTTCCAGCAACTGATCGCGAGACCAAACTCGCCGGGGATTACTCATAAATAGTTCTAGTAAGCGAAACTGTTTAGGAGAAAATTTCACTTCAATGCCACGAACTAAGACGCGGCATTCTTCAGGATACAGAGTTATGCTCTTATATTGCAGCATCACTGGTTGTGGTAACTGACCGAGGCGCTGGCGTCGCATCAGCGCCCGACAGCGAGCGATAAATTCCCGCATTCCAAAAGGCTTGGTCAGATAATCATCCGATCCGGCTTCTAAATAAAAAGCGCAATTGTTAGCACTTCCTCTAGCACCGATAATCAAAATAGGTACGGGATTTCCTTGATGCCGTAACATTCGACACAGATCTAAACCGTTAATTGAATCCATAATTAACAGGTTGAAGGCAAATTCACCGTGGTGTGACGAGGAAGCTTGCACAGAAGGCAGAGCGTTGCGCCCGTCGCTAGTAACAACCACTTCGTAGCCCTGTTCTTTAAGGGCTAAAGCTAGCATTTCCCGCAACAGGTCTTCACCTTCCAATAACAAGATGCGGCCGGCTTGTCCAACAGCCAGCCTTGAAGGACTTTCGCTTAATTCAGCAGAAGACATAAATATCAGTGGGAGTTATGTTTGTATGTGGCTAGCGGGAGGTGCTTTCTTCAGTAGCTGAGGCACTCTCGCGCTGCGATCGCTTCTACGAACGATCGCCTGTTCGATCGCTTATAATCCTTTGCCAGTCCATCCTACAAACACGCGCTCGACTGTTTCTACTTGCTCGTGCAAATAGTACAGCCGTAGAGCAGTTGCGATAGCTGCGCTATCTGCCTGCGTCCAGGCGTCAGAAGCCTTGTCATTTTTAGGGGTTGGTGTTAATTTCATAAAACATTGCCCGCTGTTAATTGACCAGGTAACACCCAATCTATAGGAAGATGCCTTTTATATTACTCTTAAAAGGTTATTTCAAGGTAAAATTTTGGTTATCTAGAGGTTAAATTATTAAATTTAAGTAATATGCTTGTAAAGTTGCAAGCGCAATGTAGAGCTTGGTTTAAGAACAAAATAATAAGTTTGCCCAAATTCCTTTTTCTTCGCTTGCCCGCTACGATCGAGTTTGTAAGTAAAAATTATTCTGTAGACTGCCTATAATGTTGCTGCACTTGAGTACCTGGGCCGAGGTAGAAGCTTATCTAGAGAGCTCCCGAGGCATCATTATCCCGATCGGCTCCACCGAACAGCACGGGCCCACCGGCTTAATCGGGACTGACGCCATTGCTGCTGGTGCGATCGCCCAGAGTGTCGGCGAAGCAGCCAATGCCTTAGTCGGCCCGACAATTAATGTCGGGATGGCCTTACACCACACGAGCTTTCCCGGCAGCATCAGCCTCCGACCGCAGACGCTAATACTGGTGATCAGAGATCATATCACATCTTTGGCAAAAGCCGGATTTGAGAAATATTTCTTTATTAACGGTCACGGCGGCAATATTGCCACCATGAAAGCAGCATTTTCCGAGACTTACGCGCATTTGTCGGACTTAAATCTACCAAATGCCGATCGCATCCAGTGTCAAATCGGTAACTGGTTCATGTGCGGTTCAGTCTACAAACTCGCCAAAGAATTGTACGGAAACCAAGAAGGTTCCCACGCCACCCCCAGCGAAATCGCCTTAACCCAGTACCTTTATCCAGAAGCAATCAAGCAAGCACCGCTTTCGGAAAAAGTTGCATCCGGGTACAAAATCTATAGTGCTGCTGACTTCCGCCGCCGATTTCCCGACGGGAGAATGGGTTCAAATCCCGCATTAGCAACTCCCGAACACGGCCAGCAATTTCACGAATTAGCAGTCAAAGAATTGACTAATAATTATTTGGAGTTTTTGAACTCAGATTAACGTTTTTTCGGCACTTTACCAGGAAGAGCCTGGTAACGTGCAAAAAACTCGTTTTAAGCGGCGACTTCAGCTTCAGCTTCAGCTTCAGGTGCATCAGGTACATCTTGCTTAATCGTCAAATAGCGAATCACTTCTTCGCTCAAACGCATCGCGCGTTCCATAGGAAAAATTGCAGCGCCCGGAGCTGTATAGTTCATTTGAACGTATACTCCGTCGCGGTGCTTGCCGATTTCGTAAGCCAAGCGGCGCTTGCCCCGGTGCTGAGTTTCGATATTTTCAGCACCTTGATCGCGCAAAATTGTTTGATATTTCGCGATCGCCTGGTCAGTCATTTCTTCACCCAAGTCAGGGCGCAGAATGTACATTGTTTCGTAAATAAACGGTTTCATGGCAATAATTCCCTTATGGACAACAAGGCTTCTCATGAAGCAAGGACTTATCATCATATCCCAACAATGAACAATCTCAAAACTAAAAAATCAAATTTCCGAAACAACGGTCGATCGCGGTGGAGCACGCTGTGGACGTACAGTATCATGGGGGCGATCGCACTTTTAATGCTCTTCCCGCTGCTGTGGCTGCTCAGTACCTCCCTCAAATCCCCCAGCGAAAACATCTTTCAATATCCCCCGCAACTGTGGCCGCAACAGCCAACCCTCGAAAACTTCATCAAAGTTTGGCAAACCAACCCCTTCGGCCGCTACCTGTTCAACAGCAGCCTGATTGCCGGCCTCACAGTCAGCATCAACGTTTTGTTTTGCGCCCTCGCCGCCTACCCCTTAGCCCGACTCAAATTTCGCGGCCGCGAAGCCATCTTAATTACGATCGTTTCTACCATCATGATTCCCTTTCAAATAGTCATGATTCCGCTGTACATTTTGACAGTACAACTCGGATTAAAAAATAGCTATTTAGGCGTCATTTTTCCCGGACTCGCCTCAGCCTTCGGCATATTTTTATTGCGGCAAGCATTCCTCGCAGTTCCCAAAGAATTAGAAGAAGCAGCCCGCATTGACGGCTGCACAGAATTAGGCATTTGGTGGCACGTCATGATTCCGGCAATTAAGCCGGCTTTAGTCACTTTAGGAATTTTTGTATTTATCGGTTCTTGGAGTGACTTTTTGTGGCCGCTGCTAGTTTTAGATAGGCCGGAATATTACACTTTACCCTTAGGTGTAGCGAATTTAGCCGGGACATTTTCTTTGGATTGGCGTTTGGTGGCGGCGGGTTCAATTATTTCGATTATTCCAGTTTTAGGACTGTTTTTGCTCTTGCAAAAATACATTGTACCCACAGAAGCGGCCGCCGGAGT
>JBDTEI010000608.1:0-6995 GCA_039922675.1 Microcoleus sp. | reverse complement strand
AATTCGTAAGGAATCGCTATTTCTTCGAGATACCACTGGACAATTGAGGCCCTGCTGCGGGCTCCACCGTAAAGTTTTAGCACGGAATTTTTATCCTTATAATGCAATATTGCTGTTATAGCATTTTTGGGGAATTGGGAATGGAGAATTGGGAATTGGAGGTAAAGACTGCTGATGTCACTGTTTGCACAGCAAACAATGACTGCTGACTAAGGACTAATGACTGATGCCCCTTCTGTTAAATGCGAAAATAAGGTATTGGTTCCAATAATAATCAAAATTACTCCTCCGAGGAACTCTATTTTATTTCCAAATAAGTCTCCGCACTTGTTACCGATAAACACGCCAGCAAATACGACAAGGAAAGTAATAAAGCCGATCGCACTAACGACTGGGCCGATCGAAGTTTTTAGCACTGCAAATCCAATTCCCACAGCCAAGGCATCTAAGCTAGTTGCTACCGAAAGTGTTATCAAAGTCCCCGTATCTAAGGGATTGAACTTTTTCTCACATTCTTTGCTTTGCAGCGATTCGTAAATCATTTTACCGCCAATGAAACTCAAAAGCCCAAAAGCTATCCAATGGTCGATCGGTGTTATCAAAGAACTAAAACTCAGACCTGCCAACCATCCGATTATGGGCATCACAGCTTGAAAGCCGCCGAAAAACAAGGCGATTTTTAAAGCTTTATTGACCTTCATGTGTTTGATTGCTAAACCGCTAGAAATAGCAACAGCAAAAGCATCTGCTGCTAGTCCCAAGGAAAGGAAGACGGTAGTGGCTGCATCCATTTTTGTAAACTGTTAGATGTTATAGGTAAAGTATTTCTCTTGACTATTTTACTTTACACTAAACTTTGATAAACTTACATTATTATCATAATTCATTCATTTTATCATCACATTTGTTTCACAATTGGCGAGTGTTGAAAAGATCCGCGCTTACCTGTATTAGGAGCGAGAGTTATCAATTACAAATTAATGTTTGGATGAATTGAAATAAAAACTGGGCGATTGAAATCGATCGTCCTAGAACAACTTTCCTCCGCCGACGCGGACTAATATGAAGAGCAAAGCATTCATCATTCACCACGCTCGATCGACTGTTAACAGTTCCCATCAAAATATCGGCAATTGTACTATAAACTCAGCACCGATGCCAGTTTGAGATAAAGTCTGAGATGGCACCGGAGATTGAACTGTCAGGCGGCCACCATGCAACTCTACAATAATTTTATAGCAAATCGACAGCCCCAATCCTGTAAGATTTTTCAAAGATTTAGTATGGTAAAATGGGTCAAATATTCTGTCTTGAATTTCCAGCGGAATTCGGCATCCGTTGTGGGCGATGGATACTGCAATAAACCTGCCTGTAGAATGCTCGACAATATGTGTTTTAATTGTAATAATTTGGTGGGCTTTGTCAATACTGTTAACAGCATCAATAGCATTGCTGAGGATATTAGCGAAGACTTGGCTCAGTTGACCGGGATAACATAAAATTGGCGGCAGGTTGCTGTACTCCTTGACTACTACTATTTTTTGACCAAGCCTGTGAGCGAGCAACAGCAGAATATTGTCGATGCTTTCGTGAATGTTGGCGCGTTTTTTGTTGGCTTCGTCGGGAAGTGAAATGTTCCGCAAAGCCAGGACTATCTGGCGAATGCGATCGGTTCCTATTTTGAGAGAGGTGAGAATTTGCGGGAAGTCTTCGCTGATAAAATCTAGGTCGAAGGTCTCTATTTCTTGGGCAATTGGCTGCACAGGTGTGGGATAGTGTTCGCGATAGAGGCGAAGGATCTTCAGCAAATTTTTGAGATAATCATTGACGTGAATCACACGACCGTAAATAAAGTTAATCGGGTTGTTAATTTCCTGGGCTATTCCGGCGGCGAGTTGACCGACAATTGTCATTTTTTCGCTTTGTACTAAATGCTCTTCGGTTCTTCTGAGTTGGGCTAATACTTCTTCCAAAAGTTTGAGTTCTTCTTGAATTTGCCCCTGGAGTTGGGATTGGGAAATTGCGATTGCTAGTGAGTCTGCAATTGCTTCCAAAACTTCTATTTCGTCTGGAGTCGCAAACCGCCTATTGGTACTAGCGAACAGATATCCCAGCCGATTAGTCTGAGTCAGTACGGGTATTGCTGCGTAGTGGCTGTCTGTGAGTTCGAGATAAGTTGGTTCCTGAGACGCTGTAGCATCAGGGGCGCAGGTTTTCTTGATAACTATCGTTTCGCACCGATGAAGCCGTGCAGCTAAATCTCCAGAGGGCCTTCCTGGGACGCCGAAGATTCCCAAACGCCCGGGTAAACCTTTCCGGCAATATTCCCAGCAAAATTCTACAGTATCTTGTCGGGGGTCGTACCAGCCGAAAATTGCTCGATCGAGATGAAGCAAAGTACCGAGTTCGTCTACTGTAGTTTGCAGGATGCGATCGATCTCCAAGCAAGCGCGAATGCGACCGGTCAATCGGTGGATCAGGGCTTCTGCGCGAGTGCGGATGCACTTTTCGGCCAACAAATCGAGTGCAGCAATTGCTGCCAAAATAGCTGTGGCGGTAAGTCCGGCTGCTGCTACTGCTAATATATTTAAGGCGAACAGTTCTTTTTCGAGATTGTCGCTGGGAATTACCAGGGCGATCGACCATTCAGCTTGTTCTAAAGGAAGATAGGCAACATAAACTCTGGCGTCGTTGATTTGAGTTAGTACAATGCCCGTTTTTTGATAAACCATCTCCCGGGCTACATTCGCCAAATTAGTATCTACGCACTCTAAAAGACTGGGAGCGGCTTTGTCGATATTTCCCATTAACCGAGCGTCGGGATGGACAATCGGCACTCCTTGAGAATTGATCACAAAAGCGTAAGTTCCTGCTGCATATTCCAGCTTTCCTACTACTTCGGCAATTCTGTCGATGCTAATGACACCGTTCATTACTCCGATCGGCTTTTTGGCTGTTTTCTCCAAAGAATTTGACCACACCGGAGCCGAAATGGGAACAATACTTTGTTTTTTGAGCGTGCGAGAAATGGTAGGATCTGAAACATAGACTTCCCCAGCCATTGCCTTTTTGAAGTGTTGGCGATCGCTAACATTAATCAAAGCTCTACCGACTTGTGTAGTAAAATAAGAACCGTCGGGCTCAATTAATGCGAAATGCTGGAAGTCTTGCAGTCGAATTACTTCCGATTTTAAATAAGGCCCTGCCACAGACCAATTCATCGATCGCACCGGAGGAGTGTTGGCGAGGGTTTCGATCTCAGTCTTTCTGATGCCAATCCAGCGATCGATCTGGTTACCGCGCTCCTTAACTTCTAACAAAGCATTTCGCTCTAAATTGTTGATAATCAAGCGGCGAACGCTTTGATAGCTGATACAAGCAGCGATGCTAGCTGCCAAAATTGTTACGCCTAAAATTAACAACCCGATTTTGTAGCGAAGATCGTATTCGCCCTTAAATCTCGCTGGCAATAGTCGAGTTAATTTCCACCACTTCACTTTCGCAAAGCTTCGCATGGTTTGACCAATTTGTGAGATTGAAATTCTCAGCTCACCTGGGATGAACTTGCCCGCCTGCCAGTAGTCTGAAACTGCTAGCATTCAATATTTGCGGGGATTTTTGATTTTTTTTCCCGCTGGCCGGCTCACCTTGTCTGACTGGAATCAGATTCTACCATGTTTTTGAGAAATTAAAAGATTTATTCAATGATTTAATATTTTATTAACTATTATTAATAATTCATCTCAATTGGGTAATGTGCGCTCATAAGCACCCGACGTTGAAAGGAAGAAGGAAGAGGGAAGAAGGAAGAGGGAAGAAGGAAGAAGGAAGACGGAAGAAGTCTATAAAGGCTTTGCGAGCGCATCAAAAGAAGTCAGAAGGAATAGGGAATACACAGCCCGCTTTTTAGCGACCCATATTTTATGTTTAACTAAGTGAATTTACTGGTTAGGTAATGTTGAAATATATTGGTTTTGTGTGATTAGGTAAGGTGCGCACTGCACACCCTACCTTGAGATGTATGGCGTTGCCTTAATAATAAAATGTTAAAAGTTTTGAGTTATTAATGAACGAAAAATTTGTTAAATTTTTAATTCAAATCTCAAAACCATTCTCGGTGCTCACTTGGTGCTGTTGGGCGATTGCTTTAAAGAACCTTGTGAGTATGTTCGTGCTGTTTCACATTATCTTCAGTGCGAATGACGCGCTCGGTGTTGAGCACTCTTTTGCGTTCTAAGGAATAAGAAAAGTCGTTGCGAACTGTTCCCTGGGGAATGTGAACTTGAGCTTCGGGGCGAATTTTGTAAGTGCGGGCTGCGGCGATCGCCCGAAAGCCAAATTCTTCGCTAAACTGAGCTTCGGGGGGAAATTCCGGCAGCCTTTTGGGTGATTCACCGTCGAACACAGATCCTAAAGTCGTCCCCCAAGCCATTTCATAAGATGTGGGAATTCCCTTGACAATTGCTTCCAAAGCTGCTGAAGGGATAGGTTCGATTACTTTTACTTGATGAACTTCGCCTTCTTCTTTAATAAAGCAGGTGGCTACACCCACTGCTATGTAGTCGTCAGTGCCGAGTTCGGGTGCGTTGGGATAAACTGTTGCAGTCGTCATAAGAAAAGCTTGGTAGTGTGGAAACCGGGAGGGAGAAATTAAGCGATTTGAGATTTGAGATTTTTGCCACGGATTTTTCCGGGGGATTTATCTGAAAAATCTCAAACTGGCGGTTCTAATCTCTAAAATTGTTGTGTGAAGCTCCAAAGAGCCGATCGCGCCAGTGAGTCGATCGTACCACATCAAGGTAAATGCCGGATGATTCGGCAAGGATTCCCGGCAGCTACGACGTTTGCGGGAATATCTTTGACAACAACACTGCCTGCGCCGATCGTGCTATTGTCTCCAATAGTCACTCCCGGGCAAATAATACTCCCGCCACCAATCCAAACATTATTACCAATATTAATTTCAGCAGCGAGCTCTCGGCCTGAAAGTCTGATTTCCGGATCGGTGGGATGAAAAGCGGTGTAAATTTGCACGTTGGGGGCGCACAGCAAATTTTCGCCGATGTTAACTCGATTACAGTCGAGAATCACGCAACCAAAATTCATGTACAATCCGTTTCCCGCATAAATATTGCTGCCATAGTCGCAGTAAAAAGGCCGCTCAATTTCAACTTTCGGCCCGACTGCGCCGAACAATTCGGCGATAATTTCTAACCGTTTCTCGGGTTCGTCTTCGCGGGTAGAATTGTAGATTCTGGCGAGGCGGCGGGCTCGCTGGCGATCGGCAATTAATTGCTCATCCGCAGCTAAATATAATTCGCCGGCGAGCATTTTTTGTTTCTCGGTTTTTTCCACAGTTTTTTCCACAGATAAGACGGCGGTTGAAACCGCGCTTACACAAACGAAGTCCGGATGGTGCGCTGACTCAAGAACATAACATGATTTTCACCCCATATCCTTGGGAGAATACAACGGTTTCAACCGCCCGGTATTCTTCAACCCGCAGAGGCGGGTTTTGTTTGTATAGACGCGGTTTCAACCGCCCGGTTTTCTTGATTCTGCAAACAAACGGCTAAATCCAGATTGGTTAATTGCTCAAAAGCTCGATCGATCGATCCTTTTCCTCGCAAAAAACCAGTATTCGCAGCGGGGCAGATATATTGCAGAGTGGAGGGCGAAAATCGATCGATAATTGACTTAACGCTGTTAATTTGCCTAGGCCAGTGAAAAGTTTTTGCCGTTCTCTGCGGTACCGGCGCGCCTTCTCGATTGGGAAGCAAGTGTCTGCCGGTAAACAATACTCCGCCACTGCCAGTATCATAAAGGCAAGAGGAACCCGGAGAGTGACCGGGAGTCCACAATGCTTTCATTCGATCGCTCACAGCAAATTCTCGCTCAAAAACCGTCACGTTCAATCCAGGGAGCAAATAAGCCTCCTGCTCTTGAATCAGGATATTGCAGCCCGTAGCTTCCTGAATCTCCCGCGCCTTGGCGATCGCGCCGCGGTGGGTGAGAAACAGCAGCCGCACGCCGCCGTTTTCTCGCAAAAAGGTTTGATTAATCTCATCCCAAGCGGGACAATCTACCAGGATGTTCGATTCGTTTTCTACAATGAAATAGGCTGTCGCACCCAGGGTATCCCGGTTAGGTGGGAAAGCAAAAATATTTGCCAGCACGAGTCTGGGCTGTTTAGAGACTGAACTCTGTTGTTTCAAGGAAGTGTTGAGAGGCATGGAATAAATATTATGTTCTTTTTAGTATGGTTTATCGTATTGGGGCTGATATCTTACTACTTGTTGCAAAGCAGCACCAGCCGCATCACCCGAACTCCGGTATGGCTGTTGTGGCTGGTAATGATGGCGCCGGCGCTGATTTGGAGCGGTTGGCTTTTGGTTAAGGGCGCGAGCAAAACAGTACCGCCGGAGTTGGTAATTATACCTTTTCTGGTTTGCCCTTTTTTGTACTGGTTTTTGGTACAGTTGGGGCGTAAGGAAATTATTGCCTCCACTAAAACGCAGGTAACAGGCTCTGCGACTGAACCGACAAAGCCAAAAGTGTCGCTGCGCCCGATCAATTCCGAGGAAGAAGCAAGCTTGCGCGATTGTTTTCCTTGGTCAATTTACTTTTTGCGAGATTTGGAATTTAGGCCGCAGGCTGTCATTTGTCGCGGACAGTTGCGCACGAACCCGGAGGCGGCTTATCAGACGATTCGGGAGAATGTGGAGCAACATTTTGGCGATCGCTTTTTAGTAATATTTCAAAACAGCTTGAGCGGTCAACCTTTTTTTGCCATAGTTCCCAATCCCAGCCGCCAATCTGGGGAAACTCCGGTAAAAACCGAATCTGTAACCAGGCCATTTTTTGCCTTAGCTTTGGTGCTAATCACGGTATTTACCACAACGATTGTCGGGGCGCAAATTACCGGAGTTACCGAAAAAGCTTTACAGTCCAACCCGTATATGCTGCTCCAGGGCTTGCCTTACTCGCTGGCTCTA
>JBDTEI010000607.1:0-14666 GCA_039922675.1 Microcoleus sp. | reverse complement strand
GTGTCATTCCCGGCTCCGGAAAAAATGATGTCGTCGCCACCGTTACCGGCGATGAGATCATTGCCCCCAAAAGTCAGGATGATATCGTTGCCGTTGCCCCCATTCAACCTGTTATCGCTTCCGGTGCCGATAACGTTAGAGCCACCGCCGGCTCCTGGTAGCGAACTGGCTGGTGTTGTTGGATTAGTTACCTGTGTCATTTACACTCCTCCTAAAAGATGAATCTCTTTACTACAATACACTTTTCCCTCCAAAGGGATTCAATAAATGGAACCGGACATCGGTTGAGACCCTAATTTACCCGGCTGCTATAGGCTGTCATGTAATTTAATTTGTCAGCAGGGAGCCGGGAACCGCGAGTTGAATCCTCTACTCGTTGAGCAGCAAGTATCAGTTCTTTTCTGCTTTGGACTCTCGACTCCATCACTCCCTCTTCTAACACGAAAATATTTCAGTTAAACGTTTGTGAGTTTACCATACGTAGCTTGGGTGCGGCTAGTCATTTTAAAACTATAGCCGGGAAGTATACATAGACCATTTTTAATGGGAGTATGCTCTCAAGATTGAGAAATTGCACCGCAGTCGTTGGCAACTGTACGATCGCCCTCAAGTTCGATCGCCCCAATGGAGCTTGAACTTAGTTGCGATGTTCCAGTAGACTCTGATTGACCTGACTTTTGAGTTCCGCTCATAGTTCCCCAAAAATTATTTTTTTTTGAGCGGGCTTTCACAGCAACCCCGGGCACTCTGCGGTCAACATTGAATCAAACCCTGCCCCAACATAGTCCTGGACGAACTCTTAAGGATCATCACCTTGATTTTTCCACCGATATTCCTCGCGCTTAACTGAGGATTTTGGCGAAACCACCCGGTTTTTAAACGAAAATCGGTTATTTCAGCAATCAGTGGCATCCATCCCGACAATCAGACCATGCAGCGCTCGTTTTTTGGTGAACTTGGAGTGAAGGGTGCGCCGCTAGAGTTCTGACGGTACTGTCAGTCGATTTGAGATTTTCCCTTTTCCATTTGAGATTTACTCTCGTATTGAATCTGGGAGCTTGAACTGGGGCGTTTCCACCTCGGCTAAGCTCTGGGCCGCTCGCTTGCGATGCCGCGAGCGTAGCCGAGAGGTCGAAAATTCTCGGGCGCGACAGCCCTGCGGGAGCTTGTATCCGTTTTTGGGCGGGTAAAAGCTGAGAATAAGCTGCTGCGCATCTTAATTGTCTGTTGGTTCTGGACACAGTGTCAAACAGACAAATCTTTAACCAGTGGTCAGCGACTCTTGAGAGTGTTCTTGATAAAATAATGATTAACTTTTTATATAATTTAGATGTAAAAATTTAATTTAACAAAATTAAGTTTTAAGCAAAGCTCCTCTTACCAATTATTAACTTCTATCGGCTCATTAACAATTAGCAAATTTCCGGAAAATTGGTTTAGCATTCATACACAAGCTGTACTATTTACTCGCTCTATGTGCTTCTAGTTGGGCTGTTGACCCCTTGGAATAGCTCAGGTTGTCGTAGCTATAGATGTGAGCGTCGCTCTGAAAAATATAATAGATAGAAGTAGCTGCATAGTAGGTCAACGCTAGCAGCGACACTGTATTAAGAATTCTATAAATTCGCTTCTCAGACATTTCGTTCATTTTTACTCCTACTTTTTGTGCAAATAGCAAATTTGGATACTGTGACGGCACTTTTTTTTGAGAAGTTCCCAAATGCAGCACCATATAAAAAACCGATCGATCGCCCTATGAACTCGTGATGCCTCGCATAAAACAACTCCTGCTTGAGATTAGCAAGAGTTTTTGTTGGCTATTTCATAGTGCAGTCTCTGCCTTGAATTGTGTATCTAACTGCGGTAAGAGTTCGACAATTGGGGCATAATCGAACTCTACAATTGCCTAGTTTATATCTGCTACAATTTGCAAAGATCTAGCCGCAAAAGCTTGCAGGGTAAAGATCATAGCTTTTTCTCAAACAAGCAAGGATTTGCCAAAATTCGATTAATGGTGCGCAGCGGCCGGAAGTAATAAACATTATCAAGTTGGTCAGCGGAACGCTGAAATATGTCTAAAGTAATACTTTTGCCAGCAACAGACCGTGTTACATTGCAGATGAAGTTTGAGCTGGGTGCAGGTGACAGATAATTTATGATTAAAAAATTGTTGCGATCGCTCTCGGAAAATCTGGGTCTGACACTTTTGACTAACAGTTTTGACCGATCGCCAACATTGAATCACGATGTGAAAAAATAAAAATATACCTAAAAAAGCAGAAGGCAGAATTTGAGATCGCCCAAAAAATACAGTTTTGGGATTCAGCAATTTTATTTAATTCTACCTTCTAGGGGCCATTTGTTGTCATAACACAAAATGATTTACTCGATGCGAGTACCGAGGAATTGAGATAATTTAGGCAAGATTACCCACTATTTTTTAGTCAGTTACTTCCACAATTTATTAGGATTTTTGCTCTGATTTAGATTCTTGTACAACCGATTTTCGGCTGGTAATTTGCAACAGGGATAGGGGTAGAACCACAGGCCAAACCAGGGGGCCGAGTAGTAAGGCTACCCAAGAGAGCAAGTCTTTTTTTGATGTCGAAGTATCGTTCCAAAAAACAATGAACCAAACAATAAAAACGATTAAGGAAACTGAAAAGTAGCCAATAACGAGCATTTTTTTACCTGCCTCTAAATGGGATCGAAGTATTGATAATTTATTGTATCTCAGGCTGTGGCTCGCCGATCGCAACTAAACGCCTCGGCTGCAAGTGTCGAGCACCCAAAGCTTCACAAGTCTCCTAGTCCATAGCCTAGGATGTCATCGAGGGCACGCCGGAACCACCAACAGTGGCGCTCAAAGTCCTACAATCACGAGTTTTCGAGGTTTCGTCAAACCTTGAGGCTACCGTCACAATCACAGCAAATGCGATCGACATATCTCATTTTATGTGATTTGCCTCACGTACACTCGGAGATTTCGATCGCAAGTAGACCTAAGAAAGATCACACAGCTTAGCCGACGGAAATCACCATACTCTTAGCTCAAATGTTCGATATTAGAATTGTCTAGTTCAACGAGATTTCATGCCACCTCTGACTTTAAAATCCGATCACACGATAGCTGAACTATTCTATCAAGTCACGCATTCTGGCAATCTGACTCGCACTGAAAGTCACGGACTGCGCGCACTATGTGAAAGCGCTCTCAGCGAAGATGACCGAGATGCAGTCAACCGCCTGCTTCACGCCATCCGCCGCGGATGGGTCAGGATTTCCGATTAGTCCCCTCAGACAGCAAGTTTAGATCGGTAGTTCTACTCTCTCTCCTGTTAAGCTTTCCCAGCAATCAAATTTCGGTGAGTATGCCCCTCCGTTAAGCCTCTCAAAAAAAATTGTGTTGCGATCGTTTTTATCGAACCCGGTTTCTTGAAAAAGCCGGGATTTTTGATGTGAAGCCGTCAGTTGTCAGTTGTCAGTTGTCATTAAGTATATCCACGGAAAAAAAACCAACCAAGACACCCGGTAAATGCAGCCAGGGGTAGGTTTCTGAACACCGTAAAAGTTTTACGTTTAATTAAGTCGTAGTCCTGGAGGCACGGGTGGCCAGAAACCGGGTTTTTTCTGAAAATCCTTCGTAGGCAGCCCGCAGATTAGGTGAAACACCCGGTTTCTTTGGTTTTGATGCGTCCAAGACTAAAGTCGATTTAGTTAGCAGTCATCGAAAAAAAACATAGTATCTTGTAAATGCTCTTAAAGGTCAAGATCGCTCCGATACAAGCAAGTAGATGAGGGCTCTCACCCCCCGATCCGTAATGTTTATTGGCAACGACATTCTTAGTAATTTATTAATAGATAAATATTAATTTATTTGTCGCCTCTCTTAACAAATAACACAAATTTTGGAGTTGCCAAAAGCGATGAATCGGGACGGGCTTTGTGTTTCGAGTTGCTCTCTCGATCGAGGAAACATCCGATCCCCAAGTCCGGTTGACACAAATCACCAATCAAGACCGAATCGATCACATTTACTGGCGTAGTTGCATCACATAAGTATTTGGGAGATCAATCAATACTGTCAAAAGTGAGTTCAAAAAAAAAACCAATGATCACCCAAACGTTTTTACCTCAATTTACTATTGCAGAGCTAGTGTTTCAGGTATATCACTCCGGTCTGCTGACTCCTACTCACCGACAACAGCTCAAGACAGCGCTATTAAATGACTGTCTGACCGAAGAAGATCAAACAGCCATCAACCGCTTGCTCCATGCTGTTCGCCGGGGCTGGCTGAAAGTTGTAGATTAAACTGTTACCCCAAAAAATTTGCCACTCCTCTTTAAATGCACTGTCAATCAATTTGAGATTTGAGATTTTTGCTTGTTACCAGGAAGAGCCTGGTAACGTAGATAGGCGAGGGAGAGCCTCCTTTGATCTGGCAACTTACAGGAGAGAGGACTGTAAGAGGTGCTTAAGTTATTAAGTTTTCGATCCTTATTTACTCAGAGATTTTGCCGTCAGGCATCATAGCCTCTCTCAGATTCGCCTCATTGAAATTTGTCCCGCGCAAATTTGCTTGATGCAAGTTTGCTCCCCGGAGATTTGCTCCTTTGAGGGAAACTCCGCTCAAATCTGCAAGATGTAGATTTGCACAACTCAAGTTAGCTCCGCTCAAATCGGCTCCCTTCAAATCCGCTTTTTGGAGATTTGCTTCCGTCAAATTTGCCCAACTCAGATTTGCTTGAGTGAGGTTAGCATGGCTGAGGTCAGCTTGTGTTAAGTTGGCGTCGGTTAAATTTGCTTGAGTCAGGTTGATTCCGCAAAGTTTGACCTCTGCCAAGTTGGCACCTTGCAAGTTAACGTTAACTGCATAAACTTGAATCAAAATTGCCCGCTGAAGGTTTGCATCTCTCATGTCTGCACCCCTGAGGCTCGCCTTCGTTAAATCTGCCCCGCTGAGCACGGCACTCCGCAAGATGGCTCCGCTCAAGTTCGCTCCCACTGCCTCGCATTCGCCGAAATTAGCGGACATGAGGTTGGCTTGGGAGATGTTGGCTTGGCTGATATCTGCTTGATACAGATTGGCTCTGTAGAGGGTGATGCCGATCGAATTTGCACCTTTTAAACTAGCTCCAGTCAGGTCAATATCCCGCAAATTTGTCCTTGACAGATTGACCCCGGCCAGGTCTATTTTGTGAAAAACCCGTTCTCCGGCTGCATACCGTCTGAGAAGTTCGTCTGCATTCATGTCATTTTCCCCAAAATATTGAATAATATCTTTGATATTTCAATAATATTAGGCATGAGCGACCTTTACATTTCTTGGTCGGAGTACCATCGGAAAATTGAGGATTTGGCTGTAAAAGTTCATGAATCTCAATGGAAATTCGATCGCATTGTCTGTCTGGCGAGGGGAGGACTGCGGGTGGGCGATACTCTGTCGCGGATTTTCGACAAACCTCTGGCGATTTTAGCGGCATCGTCATACAGTGGGGCGGAGGGAAAAGTCCGGCGGGCGATCGAGTTTGCGCCTAATTTGACAATGGTGGGCGATAATTTGGGCAGCCGCATTCTGCTAGTTGACGATTTGGTAGATTCGGGAATTAGTTTGGAGCAAGGTATCGCTTGGCTGAAAAACCGCTACGGCGAGGAGATTCAGGAAATTCGGACTGCTGTGCTTTGGTACAAAGCTTGTTCTGTGGCAAAGCCGGATTATTATGTAGATTATTTGGTTGACAATCCTTGGATTCACCAACCTTTTGAAATGTACGAAAAGATGAGTGCGGCTGATTTGGCGGCGCCAGTCAAAAATTAGTGAAATCCGCCGCTACGAGTCTTTGATTTGTAGCTGCTGTTTTACCCAAGATAGAAGACGGCGGTTGAAACCGCGCCTACAAAAACGAAGTCCGCCGACGCGGACTGAAGAAAATAACTGAATAAAATAACGTAATTTTGACGACCAGTTCTTCAACCCGCGCACCATCCGGGTTTTGTTTGTATAGAGGCGGTTTCAACCGCCGTCTACATCTACTAACCCAAGAATTAACGCACCGAAAGAATGCGATCGTCCAGTTCGACACTTTCTGCCAAAACTTCCTGCCGCGCCCACTTATCTGCCGCTAGGATATCATCTAAAGCAGGATTTTCACAGTTATCAGCTCGATGTTTGTCGCAGGCTTTTTCAATCAACTTCGGAATATCTAAAAAGGCGATTTTTTCTTCCAAAAATAGCGCTACTGCCTGTTCGTTTGCTGCATTCAGCACCGCCGGCATCGAGCCGCCCGCACGTCCTGCCGCATAGGCCAACTGCATACAAGGATACTTTTCGTGATCGGGTTCTCGGAAAGTCAAATCACCGGATTTTACCAAATCTAGCTGCGGCCAATCTGTATGAATTCGCTCCGGCCAAGACAAAGCATAAAGCAGCGGCAACCGCATATCTGGCCAGCCCAATTGTGCTAAAACCGATGTATCTTGCAGCTCAATTAACGAGTGAATTATGCTTTGGGGATGGATGACAATATCAATGTCGTCATAATCCATCCCGAACAAGTAATGAGCCTCAATTACTTCTAATCCTTTATTCATCAAAGTAGCAGAATCGATGGTGATTTTCTGCCCCATCGACCAATTTGGATGTTTTAAGGCATCGGCGACTGTTACTTGTGCTAATTTGTCGATCGGCAAATCTCGAAAAGAACCACCGGAAGCAGTGAGAATAATTCGCCGCAACCCGCCCACCATCACACCTTGGAGGCACTGAAAAATTGCCGAATGTTCCGAATCAGCCGGCAATATTCTAACGCCGTGTTTTTCGATCAGGGGGTTGACAACGGGGCCGCCTGCGATTAATGTTTCTTTATTGGCTAAGGCGATATCTTTGCCTGCTTCAATAGCTGCAATTGTTGGCAGCAAACCGGCACAGCCAACTATGCCGGTGACTACGGCTTCTGCATCGCCGTATTTGGCAACTTCGACAACGCCTGACTCGCCAGCAAGTAAAATAGGTTGAGGGTCGATATCTGCGATCGCCTCCTGCAATTCCTGTAATTTATCTTCGTCGCAAATCGCGACAATTTCCGGTTTAAACTGGCGAATTTGCTGTGCTAGCAACGTTACATTTCGTCCGGCGGTTAACCCGACAATCCGAAATTTATCGGGGTATTGAGCTACAATGTCCAGAGTCTGAGTGCCGATGGAGCCTGTGGAACCTAGAAGAGTTATTGCTTTCACAATTTTTTAATGTTTTGTGGATTATTCTAATATTACGATTACTGGAACTCAAATTAGTAAAAGTTTGCCACAATAAATTCTAGCCAGCACCTACAGGTGGACAAGATTTCGCCAGCAGCGCGGAGGATCGAGTAAATAATATTTATAACAGCCAGGTTTGATGCAAAACTCCTCTGAAAATCTTGTAAACTCCGGTGAGGAAAGCCGCAGCGCAGTTGCGGACAAATTACCCGCAGCTAAAATATTTGGCCCGCCTAGTGTAATTTGGATGGCGGCTGCGGCGGCTGCGATTTTCTTTTTGTCCAGCAGTTTACGGCACGCTTTGTTTCAATCCACGGCTTGGGATTTAGGAATTTTTGACCAAGTAATCTATTTAATTAGCCAGGGAAAGCCGCCAATTTCCTCATTTTTGGGCTTTCACATTATGGGGGATCATGCTAGTTGGATTTTCTATATATTAGCACTATTTTACAAAATTTATCCCGAGGTTCACTGGCTCTTAGCGGTGCAAGCTGTGGCTTTAGCTGCGGGTGCTTTGCCTGTTTGGAGTTTGGCAAATTTGGCAGGTTTGAATCACCAAAAATCGACGGCTATGGCAGCGGTTTACTTGCTTTATCCGGTGGTTTTTAATATCAATTTGTTTGATTTTCACCCAGAAGTTATTGCTTTACCCGCTATTTTGTGGGCGATTTTGGCGGCTCGTTTGAGTCAGCCTTGGCGGTTTTGTGCGGCGGTGATTGTGATTTTGGGCTGCAAGGATGTTTTGGCTTTGACTGTGGCGGCGATGGGTTTGTGGCTGCTACTATTTGACTCCGAAAGTTTGTCTGAGCGCGAAAAAAAGGTGAAAAGGGCGATCGCACTTTTTGCTATTATTTCCGGTACAGCCTGGTTTTTGATGGTGACTCAAGCAATTATTCCCGGTTTTCGGGGGACTGAATCCGGCGGCGTCGGGCGCTACGCTTATCTGGGAAGTTCGGTATTAGAAATTGCCGGAAATTTGCTATTAAAACCTGGATTGGTTTTAGGTAAAATTTTGTCATGGGACACTTTTAAATATCTATTTTTATTAATTTTACCCGTGATTTGGGGGCTGTCACCTCGACATTTAACTCCTCTGGTTGGCGCGCTGCCGACTTTAGTTTTGAATGTCCTTTCCCTAGAACCGTTTCAGCGCAGTTTAGCCTATCAGTATTCACTCCCAGCAATCCCATTTCTCTTGTTGGCAGTAATCTCGAATGAAGGAAGAAGGAAGAAGGAAGAAAAGGAAGAAAAAGAAGGAGAAAAAACATTAATTGCCAATTACAAATTACCGATTCCCAATTTGAATGCTCCAAAAACAGTGATTATTTGGTCGTTAATAATGTTCTTATTTTTGGGCCAATCAAAGGATTTTTGGCTGTATCTCAATCGCGCCGATACTGTGCAAGCCTCGCGGGAAGCAGTGAGTCAAATTCAGCCGCAAGCTAGCGTTTTAACCGACAACCGACTGGCTGCTCACTTGGCTCATCGGCCAATAATTAAGGCACTTTCGCAAATTTCCTCCGAGGCGGATGCGGTGAATTTTGACTCTGTACTGTTGAATTTGCGCCATCCGTGGCCCGATACCCAGCAATTGGGCGATCGCACGGCAAATTACCTCAAAAAATCTCCCCACTTTAAATTACAATATCAAAAAGATGATGTTTTGCTCTTTCAAAAAATTGGTGAAAATCGATAAAAAGTTAAAATGCTCGAATTAAAACAGAAAAAAATTCACCCTGTAGTATGGATGATAGGTGCAGCAACCCTAATCCTATTTGCCGCCAGCAGCGCGCGGCACGCTTTGTTTCAGTCAACCGCATACGACTTAGCAATTTTTGACCAAGCAATTTATTTAATCTCTCAAAATCAGACGCCATTTTCCTCATTAATGGCTATCAATATTTTAGGCGATCATGCGGCATTTATTTTCTATCCGCTGGCTTTGCTTTACAAAATATATCCCGATGTACACTGGCTATTATTCGTGCAAGCTTTTGCCCTAGCGTTAGGTGCTTGGCCCAGTTGGAGTTTAGCACGTCAAGCGGGATTAGATGAACCAAAGGCGATCGCACTGGCCGCCGTATATCTGCTTTATCCCGCAGTATTTAACGTCAATCTGTTTGACTTCCACCCCGAAGTAATTGCCTTACCCGCAATCTTAGCAGCAATCTTAGCCGCCAGACTTGATAAAATTTTGTGGTTTTGTGCAGCCCTTGTATTAATTTTAAGCTGCAAAGCGGTGCTATCTTTAACAGTTGTGATGATGGGCGTTTGGCTATTTTTCTTTGAGAAAACGCGCAGGTGTGGACTCATCGCTATATTTCTCGGCGCGGCTTGGTTTTTGATCGCAACTCAAGTCATTGTACCGTACTTTAATCAAGGCAAACAGCCCGCAGGTGTCGGGCGATATCAATATTTAGGAAAGTCGGTTTTTGAAATTGCGATTAATTTAATTCTCAAACCGCATCTAGTAGCGCAGCGGCTGATTTCTGCCGATACTGTGGGATATTTAATTTTGTTATTTTTGCCTGCAATTTGGTGGCTTTCCCCGCGCCACCTGTCGCCGTTAATTGCTGCTTCACCCATGCTCTTGATGAATATTCTTTCGGATATTGAAGCCCAGCGAGATTTGATTCACCAGTATTCTGTGCCGATATTTCCGTTTTTATTAATTGCTATAATTTCTACGCTCGCAGACAGAGAGAAAAGAGTAAGCAATTTCTGGATAAAAGTAGGTAATTATCTGGGGAATTACCGCAACTCAATGCCGCGAATTTGGAATGGAGTATCGAAACGCATTTCTCTTAAATCTGTTAAACATATCTGGACTCACCGCCTTTGGGTTCACCGGAGTTGGAGAAGTGAAAAATTGCTGTTTGCAAATTCTTTGCTGTCAAAATTATTGATTTTCTGGTCGCTGTTAACGTTTTTAGCTTTGGCGAAGTACGGCTATTTTGGAACAGTTTATTTAGAATCTCTCGATACTTGGCAAGCTACGCGACAGGCAATTAACAGAGTGCAAACAAAAGGCAATGTGTTAACAGACAATTCCCTAGCAACTCATCTCGCTCACCGACAAACGATTAAATTGTTGCATCAAGTTGCTAACGGACAAAGTTTGAATGAATTTGAGTATGTTTTGCTCAATTTGCGCCATCCTTGGCACGATACTGCTGATACTGCTGTCAGTGTAGCTGCTCAACTTAAAAAATCTCCTGACTTTAATATTAGCTATCAGCAAGATGATGTTTTGTTATTTCAGAAGACCCGCCCCAAAATAGGTAAAAATGAATAAATCTAATTATTTAAAACATCTAAAACATCATCCGGTAATTTGGCAAATCGCTGTTTGCGCCCTAATATTTTTACTGTGCAGCAGTGTACGCCACGCCCTGTTTGAATCCAACGCATTTGAACTAGGAATTTATGACCAAGTAGCGTATCTAATCAGTCAGGGACAAACGCCGTTTTCCTCATTTCTCGAAATTCACCACATGGGAAATCACGCCGCTTTGGTGATGTATCCCGTGGCTTTGCTTTACAAAATATATCCTGACGTTCATTGGCTATTGCTAATCCAAGCAGTTGCTCTAGCATTGGGTGCTTTGCCAGTTTGGAGTTTGGCCATTCAAGCCGGATTAAATAATAGCATATCTCGGGCGATCGCCTGTATTTACCTCCTCTATCCATTAGTCTTCAATGTCAACCTTTTCGACTTCCACCCAGAAGTAATTGCCTTACCCGCACTGCTAGCAGCAATCCTAGCCGCCAGACTCAATAAAACCCTATGGTTTTGTGCTGCTATCCTCTTAGTTTTGAGCTGCAAAGCGGTGCTATCTTTAACTGTAGCTGCGATGGGATTGTGGCTGTTGTGTTTTGACAAAAAACGCAATTGCGGACTCATAGCTCTCTTTTTGGGTGTCGGTTGGTTCCTGATAACTACTCAGGCTCTGATACCGTATTTCAATCAGGGAAGAGAACACGCAGGAATCGGGCGATATCAATATTTAGGACACTCAGTTTTAGAAATTGCTGTTAACTTAATATTGAAACCAAATCTAATTTTAGGACGTTTTTTCTCGCTTGATACTTTTGAATATTTAGCCTTATTAGTATTGCCTATAATTTGGTGGATTTCCCCGCGCGGTCTGATACCTTTAATTAGCGCTGTGCCGATGTTGGTGATGAATATTCTTTCGGATATTCCCGCCCAGCGAGATTTGATTCATCAATATTCTATTCCGATTTTGCCCTTTTTGTTGGTTGCCGTAATTTCCAGTTTGGCAGGTAGAAATCAGTCCCAGGGAAAGACAATATTTGATAGATTGCCAATTCCTAATTATCCATTGCCAAGAATAATTGTAATTTGGTCATTAATCGCTTTTTTTGCTTTAGCGAAATACGGCTATTTTTGGACTATTTATTTAGATTCCCTCGACAGTTTGCCAGCTACCAAAGAAGCAATTACTTTGATCAACACAAAAGGAAGTGTTTTAACAACTTCTCACGTAGCTCCCCACTTAACGCACCGCCCTGTGGTAAAGTTAACTGAGGCTCACACGCCTCCTACAAATCTCGCAGAATTTGATTATGTCTTGCTGAATCTGAGGTATCCCGGCTGGATGAGCGATCGAGCTTTTGTGCAAAACCTAGTAACTCAACTAAAAAATTCCCCTCAATTTCAACTCAAATATCAGCAGGATGACATTTATCTATTTACTCAAAACCCTAAAAAATAAATCATCATCTTTTCCTTCGCGCCCTTTGCGCCTAAGCGCTTCGCGCGGGCTACGCCAACGCGGTTCGTAAAACAAACCTTATTCACAAATCAATTTAATATCAATCCTCAACTTTCAAAGCCCTTCTTGCCAACTTCACATAAGTTTTCACAGTTTCATAGGGCATTTCCAAATCAACAGCAATATCAGACAAAGATTCCCCCAATTCTCGGCGCGCCAAAATCGTCGCCCAAGTTTCCGCAATCTCAGCAGCCCGACTTCCGCCTGTACGCTTTCTGTGCGCCATAAATTTCTCTGTCAATTCATCTATTCGTGCCGCCAATACGCTTTGTATAGACACTTCTGGTATCGCTTCACTCAACCATTGTGTTCGGGTTTGTCCCAATCCAAAAGTTGTTTTGTGCCCCGTGCCGCAGTAAGGCGCTAATCGCCCCAAAGCATAAAATAATTGTACAAAATCAGGGCGCAATGTTGCCGATCGCCCGATCGCAAATTCCACAGCCCCAGTAAATCCCGTTACCATGCCTTTTTTGCCCGCCGCCACCTTATGCGACTCCAATTTGTGGCGGCTAATAATTACATTTTCATCAATCCAAGTCAAAAATTCTGCTTGCTCAAAAATTACCCCAGAAAAGTTATTCCAGCGGTGCAAATAGCTGTGAAAAACATTTTCAGGAACCGGGAGGGGGAAGTTATGACCTTTGCTGCGAAAGCTTGTTGGAGTTACAAAACTAAGTTTTATGTTGCGCGATAATGGTGGTGCTGCTATTAGTAATTGCTGGTAAGTTGTGGGAGCAAAAGCAATTTCCCAAGAGCGAATGAGTAGCGGAGCATTTCGCAAATCTATCTCTTCGGGCAAATTTTGCAGCCACTGACTCAGCCATTGTACTACTCGCTGGGAAAGTGCTGTTACATACCAGCGATAAATTCGATCGCCCAAAAGCTGAAATTCCTTACCGCTGGCGGCTAAATCACCCTCCAATCCCGAGATAGTAAAAGCTTTTTCTGACTGCTCGTCGTGCAAAATTTGCGATAAATCCGGGTCAGTTTCCTGTACTTGATGCAAAAACCAAGCGTGTAAACCTATAGCATACTGCGCGTACAGATAGCTAGCAGTGCGGGGGGTCAATTCAAACACTAATCCGACTAACTCGGTGTCAGCGGGCCAAATCTGCCCAGAGGAAGGAGATTTTTTGGTGCGGGTGGGGTGCGGGAAAATTGCCATGAGATGCCAGAAACAGGGACAGCGCTGTCATATTTTATCTAATTTCTATCCCCTTTGGGGGATGCTTTTGTCAGAACGGGCGATCGGCCAAATTTTTCGGCTGTTCCAAAAACCGGGTCTACACCCAGTTTCCCAAACCCTTCGGGATGCAGAGAAAAATCACTAAAAAAACCACAACCTAAGACTAAATTTTTGTCAAGGTTTGGCTCTTTGTAAGTAAAGAGAAATATACAAGTGTTTAAAATCACATTCTGCGATATAATTGTTAAAAGCTCGTAGCATCCTCAACTCCGATCCTAAACTATGAACACAACAGAAAAATCTAAACTCTCCAACGAAAAAACCTTGGAGGCAATGAAGAATTTCTCCGAAACCTACGCCAAGCGCACCGGAACTTACTTTTGTTCCGAGCCTTCTGTCACTGCTGTCGTCATAGAAGGACTAGCAAAGCACAAAGACGAACTAGGCGCTCCCTTATGCCCTTGTCGCCATTACGAAGATAAAGAAGCCGAAGTCAAAGCCGCCTACTGGAACTGTCCTTGCATTCCCATGCGCGAGCGGAAAGAATGTCACTGTATGTTATTTCTGACGCCAGATAACGATTTCGCTGGAACTAATCAGGAAATTGGCATGGATCAGCTTCAAGCTGTCAGAGAGACTATGTAATCGTTTAAGTAGGCGGTCGTGAATTTGCCGTAGTTTTGAAAACTGGTCGTGATTATTCCTATTTTTAAGACTTAGCTATTAATAAAAACCGATCGCCGCCTACTCAAACACGAATTCCGAATCCCCAATCCCCAATCCCCAATCTCCAATCGCATGACAGAGGAAATGCCGATCGAGTTTTGGCAAGGTATCGAACAATTTAACAGCCAAGATTTTTACGCTTGTCACGATACATTAGAGGCTTTGTGGATGGAATCGGGCGAACCCGACAAAAGGTTTTATCAGGGAATATTACAAATTGCCGTCGCGCTTTATCACTTAAGCAATCAAAACTGGCGCGGTGCAGTAATATTGCTGGGCGAAGGCATAAATCGGCTCAGTTATTATCAGCCGAGTTATGCCGGAATTGCTGTTGAAGATTTGGTCGGACAAAGTGCTAAACTTTTGAACACTTTGCAACAAGCTGGCCCGGAAAAAGTAGCAGAATTTGTGCCGTTATTAAAAGGGGGCGAAGTTGCAGATTTGCAACCGCCGCGAATTGAATTATCAAAGTAGAAGGTGAAACCCGATCGCGATAGCGATGCGGAGCGTGGCAATTTATTGCGATCGATCTTCCCTGTTTCCCTATCTTATAAAAATACAGTATTCTAATAATTGTGTAGCAAAACTAGGGCGCAGAGTATGAGGAGTGGCATTTCATGTGTTTGAGTCGGATGGTGCGCCGAACTCGATCGAGAAAAGGAGATTCCGACGGGGGGGTAAGAAGGGATTGACATAC
>JBDTEI010000606.1:0-13305 GCA_039922675.1 Microcoleus sp. | reverse complement strand
ATCGGCTGTTTGATTATACCCAATTTCTCGATCGGCATGGTTCTGCTCCAACAAGCTGCCGTCACAGCATCTCAGTATTTTGAACACGTAGAAATTATCGAGCTGCACCACAATCAAAAAGCCGACGCTCCCAGCGGCACGGCGATTCAAACTGCCCAAATGCTAGCAGAATTGGGAAAAACTTTCAATGTGCCCGAAGTTGAGGAAACGGAAAAAATAGCCGGAGCTCGGGGCTCGGTGGCTGATGAAGGGATTCGGATTCACAGCATCCGTTTACCCGGTTTAATTGCCCACCAAGAGGTAATTTTTGGCGGCCCAGGTCAAGTTTATACTTTACGACACGATACGAGCGATCGAGCTTGTTATATGCCCGGAGTTCTGTTGTCTATACGCAAAGTCCTGGAATTGCGATCGCTCGTTTACGGATTAGAAAAAATCTTGTAGTCAGTTGTCAGTTGACAGTTGACAGTTGGCAGTTGATAGTTGGCAGTTGTCATGGGAAGCAATTCCCAATTCCCAATTCCACTCGTTCCTAGGAAGAGCCGAGGAACGCAGATCCGGAGGCTTTGCCTCCATTTTTTCCAGCCGAGGCAGAGCCTCTAAATATAGGTTCCCAGCCTCTTCCTAGGAACCAGTTATTCTTGCCTCTTCCTTCTTCCTTCTTCCTTCTTCCTTCTTCCTTCTTCCTTCTTCCTTCTTCCTTCTTCCTTCTTTCTTCCTTCTTCCTTCTTCCTTCTTCCTTCTTCCTTCTTCCTTCTTCCTTCTTCCTTCTTTCTTCTTCCTTCTTCCTTCTTCCTATGCTAATTCCCCTAACCCGAGAAACCTTTCAAGAACTAATCCCCGCCGTCGCCACGGGATCACAATACAAATATATCTGGGGAAAACCACCAGATTTCTTAAGGCGAATGTTGATATCTGCGGTAATTTTAGTTTTCGTGTTGGTAATCTACAACTTCGCAGGTTCCGATGTCGGGCCTCTAGTTTTAATTACCGGATTGATGGCCGGTTTGTACTGGCTGTGGGGGCCGATTTTGTGGGCGAGTTTGCGAAATGCAGAATGCCGCAAATATCAATACTGCGGTTTTTGGCAAGGGCGAGTTTTGGATATTTACATCACAGATGAAGTCACAAGTCAAGAGGAAACTGTAAATCAAAAAGGACAACTCGTAATTGTTGACAACTTAGAACCGCGAATTAATTTAGAAGTGGGCGACAAAACGGGATTTACTACTACACTTCGAGCTCCCTTGCAGAAAAATCACCAAGGAATTGCCCCCGGCCAAGCTGCTTTAATGTTAATTATGTCTAATCAAGAAGATTTGGGCAAAATTGCCAAGGTTTCGGATATTTACATTCCCAGCCGCGACGTGTGGGTAAGCGATTATCCTTATTTGCGCAAGGATGTGTTTGTGGAGATGAGCCAGCAACTAAAAAAAGGCAGACAGAAAAAAGGACGGGATACTGATAGTAAAAGCAGAAGGGTGAAAAGATCAGACGGCGGTTGAAACCGCGTCTACACAAACGAATTCCGCCGACGCGGAATGAAGAATGAAGATCGGATGGCGGTTGAAACCGATCGCTCTTCAACCCGCGCACCATCCGGGTTTTGTTTGACAAGAAGCGATTTTAACCGCCGATTATTGCGATTAATTGCGGCTAGAAGGTCGAGTTTTTGGACGCCAGAAAAATTCAGATAGTTTCATTTTGGGATTACCTAACTGTTTTCTCAACCCTTCCATATAAATGAAAAAGACTGGAGTCAAATACAGGGTTAAAATTTGCGAAAACAGCAATCCGCCGACGATCGCAATTCCCAACGGGCGGCGCGCTTCCGAACCGCTACCAACTCCTAGGGCGATCGGCAAAGTCCCAATTAACGCCGCCATCGTTGTCATCATAATCGGACGGAAGCGCACGACACAAGCTTCGTAAATGGCATCAAAGGCGCTGTGGCTGCTGTCTTGTCGCTGTTTCTCGATCGCAAAATCTACCAACATAATCCCATTTTTCTTGACAATTCCCACCAGCAAAATAATCCCGATAAACGAATAGAGATTCAGTTCCACCCCAACGATTACCAGCGTTAACAGTGCACCAAATCCGGCTGAGGGTAAACCTGACAAAATGGTCAGTGGGTGAATGAAATCCTCGTACAAAATACCGAGAATGAGATAAATTACCACAATCGAAACTATCAACAACCAACCGAGATCGTTAAACGATTTGTTGAATACTTGCGCTGAACCTTGGAAACTTGTTGTCACTGACGGCGGCAAAACATCCTTGGCAACTTTCTCGATCGCATCGGTTGCTTGACTCAGCGATGTACCCGGGAGAGTATCAAAGGAGATTGTAGCAGAAGGCAATCCAGTTAGGTGATTGACTGTGAGCGGGCCGACTGTTTGGGTGATATTGGCGATCGCACTTAGCGAGATCATTTGTCCGGTAGTCGATCGCACGTACAGCATCGACAAAGCACTCGGATCGCGCTGATACTCAGGCTTTAGTTCCAACACAACGGTAAATTGATTGTTTGGAGTATAAATCGTCGAAACCTGCCCAGAACCGTAAGCAGCGCTGAGAGTTTTCTGCACTTGTTGAGCACTAACGCCGACGATTGCTGCTTTAGCGCGATCGACTTTAACTTGAAGTTGAGGCGTGCTCAGTTGCAAATCGCTATCCACACCGCGCAATCCCGGTAGCGTTTTGACTTTAGCTAACAATTCAGGCACCGCTTGACGCAGCGCTTGCAAGTCTAAACTTTGCACCGTAAACTGATACTGTGAATTCGTTTGTTGACCGCCGATCGGAATCGCAGCAGGAGAGCGTATAAAAGCTTGGATGCCGGGAATTCCGCGCAATTTAGGGGTGAGTTGTTGGATGATTTCATCCGCACTGAGGCGTCGCTGCGATCGGGGTTTGAGCCTAATTGTAATCCGTCCGTTATTCGCAGATGCGTTCGGGCCACTCGCACCCACGGTTGAATTCAACGCTGCGATGTTAGGATTCTTCCGAATGATATCAACGACTTTTTGTTGGTGAATCATCATATCATCAAACGAAATATCTTGCGCTCCTTTAGTGTTGACCATCAGTTGTCCGGTGTCTTCAGTCGGAATAAAGCCTTTCGGCACCAGAACGAACAGATAAGCCGTCAATACCAGCAGAATTACCGAAACAATCAGCGTCACGAAACGGTATTTCAAAACAGGTTTTAAAGTCCATTCATATCCTTGCAGCAGCAGATCAAATCCCCGCTCTGAAATCCGGTAGAAGCGGTTTTGTTGGTGTTGGTGTGACGCTTTAAGAAATCGACTGCACAACATCGGTGTCAGGCTCAGAGATACAAAGCCGGAAACCAAAATTGCTACAGCAATAGTCACGGCAAATTCGTGAAACAATCTACCGATTAATCCACTCATAAACATGAGAGGAATAAACACTGCTACCAATGAAAGCGTCATCGAAAGAATGGTAAAACCAATTTCTTTCGAGCCTTTCAATGCTGCTTCTAGGGGCGCTTCTCCCATTTCTTGGTGGCGGACAATATTTTCCAGAACTACGATCGCATCATCCACCACAAACCCCACTGAAAGCGTCAGCGCCATCAGAGACAAGTTATCTAACGAGTATCCCAACTGATACATCACAGCAAAGGTGCCAATAATCGCCACCGGCAAAGCTAAACTAGGAATCAGCGTCGCTGTGATGTTCCGCAAAAATATAAAAATTACTAAGACAACCAGACACACCGACAAAACTAAGGAGAACTTCACATCGTCTACAGAAGCCCGAATAGATTGAGAACGATCGTACATAATTCCCATTTCTATCGATTGGGGAATTTGTAGTTTTAGTGAAGGTAACAATTGGACGATCGAATCGACAATTTCTACGGTATTTGCATCGGGTTGCGGCTGCACGGCCAGCAAGATTGCAGGTTGATTTGTGACTTTTTTATCGGTGTACAAATTCAAGACTTTGTTGTTCTGCACGTCGTCAATCACGTTTCCTAAATCTTGCAGCCGCACTGCTGCGCCATTGTTGTAAGCAACGATGAGCGATCGATATTCTGCCGCAGTATTTAATTGACCGTTTACTTGAATTAAATAGCTTTTATTATCACCAGAAAGGCTTCCAGTTGGTAAGTTGACATTTCCTTGGGTAACTGCCGTTCTAACTTGATCTAATCCGATTCCCCTCGCAGTCAATTCTCGCGGATCGAGTTGAATCCGCACTGCATATTGCTTCTGCCCGTAAACCTGCACTTGCGCCACACCGTCGATCGCCGAAATAGGTTGGGCGATCGTCACTTCTGCGGCTTCATCCACATCTGCAATTGGCAGGGTTTTGGAATACAAATAAAGGTAAAGAACCGGCGCAGCGGAAGGGTTAACTTTGCGGTAGGTTGGCGGTTTGGGCATTCCAGAGGGCAATGCACCTGCGGCGGCGGCGATCGCAGCTTGTACGTCTTTAGCAGCAGAATTGACGCTGCGGCTGAAGTCGAATTGCAGGGAAATGTTGGCGCTACCAGTGGAACTGGTGGAGTTAAATGAATTGAGGCCTGCTATTTCTGTAAACTGCCTTTCTAGCGGTGCGGCGACTGAGGATGACATGGTTTCTGGCGTTGCACCGGGTAAGCTGGCGGAGACGCTGACAAAGGGATATTCTACGTGCGGTAAGGCGCTAATTGGTAGCAGGAAATAACTCATTAAACCGAAAACTAGAATGCCGATTGTGACTAGGGTAGTCATTACGGGGCGGCGGATAAAGATTTCTGATAGGTTCATAATTATGAAGGAAGAAGGAAGAAGGAAGAAGGAAGAAGGAAGAAGTTGTAGGGTGTGTCGCCCTCCAAAATACTTAACTAAATATCGACAATCTCAGGGCGACGCACCTTATACGATTTGAAAAAATATTTATGACATAATAACTGTTATGTTTGTGTACATAATCTCTTGGAAATACCCGGTGCGTCGCTATTGAATTGTCGGTATTCATCAGGGATTTTTAATGGCGACGCACCCTACGAAGACTCTTTAAAAAACCTGGTGCGTCGCTATTGGATTGTCGGTATTCATCAGGGATTTTTAATGGCGACGCACCCTACGACAAGGTTATTTTACCGCCCTCCTTTTACATAAAATACTTGCCCAAACTTCACGCCACTGAGCTTCTTTCGCCACGATTCCATGTAGATGTAATATACGGGCGTGAGATACAGTGTCAAAACTTGTGAAAACAAAAGTCCGCCGACAACCGCAATTCCTAACGGGCGGCGAGATTCCGAACCTGCACCAACTCCCAGGGCGATCGGCAATGTGCCCATTAATGCCGCCATTGTCGTCATCATAATCGGTCGGAAGCGCACTAAACAGGCTTGATAGATTGCTTCCGCTGGTTTTTTGCCGTCGATGCGCTGGGATTCGATCGCAAAATCCACCATCATAATCCCGTTTTTCTTAACAATCCCTACCAGCAAGATGATGCCGATGAATGAATAAACGTTGAGCTCAACGCCAAACAACATCAGTGTTAATAACGCGCCAAATCCCGCCGAAGGTAATCCCGACAAAATTGTAATCGGATGGATGAAATCTTCGTACAGAATGCCCAGAATTAAATAGATGACGAGAATTGCGATCGCCAACAGGAACCCTAAACTCGGCAGCGAACTCTGAAACACTTGACTCGCACCTTTATAATTGGTGGAAATGCTCTCAGGAATCACGGATTTGATGATTTGGTCGATCGCGTTATTGGCCGTTCCCAGCGCCACCCCAGGCGCGAGGTTGTAGGAAATTGTCGCAGCATTCATCCTACCCACGTGGTTGACAATTAACGGTGCAACTCCCTGAGAAATTTTGGCAACCGTTGATAGCGGGATCTGTGTTTCACTCCCAGAAGCATTGCTCGAATTACCTGCTGTACCGATGTAAAGCTGCATCAAAGCATTCGGATCTTTTTGATACTTTGGTTCTAATTCCAAAATAACTTGATACTCGTTACTCGCACCGTAAATCGTGGAAACTTGGTAAGCGCCGTAGGCATCTCTCAGGGTGTTTTCGATTTGAGTCGCCGTAATTCCTAATGCTGAGGCTTTGTCACGATCGATATCAATTTTGATTTGAGCAGTCATCTGCAAATCGCTGTTAACATCCTGAATTTCCGGCATTGCTTTCATTTTGTCAACCAGTTGCGGTACGTATTTACGCAGCGGTAAAACATCCGAACTTTGCAGCGCCAGTTGGTACAATCCCGTGGTTTGTTGAGTGCCCAGCGGGATTGCTGGAGGATTTTGCAAGAAGACGTGAATGCCGGGAATCTCTGCTAATTGCGATCGCAAACTCTGGACGATTTCGTCGGCGCCCATCTGCCGCTGCGATCGCGGTTTCAGCCGAATAAACAAGCTGCCAGAATTTCCCGCAACCGCTGCCCCGCCGCCGTTTGAACTCGATCCTGCGCCGATATTGGAGTTGACTGCTTCCACGTTCGGATCTTGACGAATCGCCTTAACAACGGCTTGCTGGTGGCGCACTAATTCATCAAAAGAGGCATCTTCTGCAGCTTGAGTAATGCCCGTGATTTGTCCGGTATCTTGGCTGGGAATAAAGCCTTTGGGAACCGCGATAAACAGTCCCACTGTGACTATTACCATTGCCAATGACAAAATCATTGTGGTGCGGTGATATTTTAAGACTATTTTGAGACTCCAATCGTACAGGCTCAAAATTTTATCGAATACATACTCGGAAGCTTGATAAAGCTTGCTTTGATTGGCATGATTTACCGGGCGCAGAAAACGGCTGCACAACATCGGCGTCAGGCTCAAAGATACAAAGCCGGAAACCAAAATTGAAACTGCAATTGTCACTGCAAATTCATGAAACAAGCGCCCTAACAACTCGCTCATAAACAACATCGGAATAAACACTGCTACCAAGGAAAGCGTCATCGATAAAATCGTAAAGCCGATTTCTCTAGACCCGTTTAGCGCAGCCTCTCGCGGGGTTTCTCCTTCTTCGATGTGGCGGACGATGTTTTCGAGCATGACGATCGCATCATCGACTACAAAGCCCACAGATAGCGTCAGTGCCATCATCGACAAGTTATCTAGCGAGTAGTTGAACAGGTGCATCACGCCAAAGGTGCCGATCAGTGAAACCGGCAGCGCTAAACTGGGAATGACTGTTGCTGAAAGATTGCGTAAAAATACGAAAATTACTAAGATAACTAGGCCGATCGTCAAAACGAGGGTAAACCGGACATCATCGACAGACTCGCGAATCGATTGAGACGCATCGTACATGACGCCAAGTGCGATCGAACTTGGCATCTGGGCTTGCAAACTGGGCAGCATTTTTTGAATCGTATCTACCACTTCTACGGTATTCGTACCCGGCTGTCTCTGGATTGTGAGGATAATTGCGCGATCGTTATTATACCAACTAGCAAGTTGAGTATTTTCTACGCTGTCAACCACTCGCCCTAATTGTTCGAGATAAACAGGCTGTCCATTTTTGTAAGTCACGATTAAACGGCGGAATGCAGCAGCATCTGCAAGCTGTCCGTTGGTTTGCACCGTAAAGTTTTTGTGACTACCAGAAAGGCTTCCTGTGGGTAAATTGACGTTTCCTTGCTGGATTGCAGTTTGCACTTTATCGATCCCAATCTGTCTGCTGGCTAACTGCTGCGGATCGAGTTGAATTCGGGCGGCATACTTTTGAGAACCGTAAATCTGGACTTGCGCCACACCGTTGATTGTCGAGAGCTTTTGCGCTAAATAGGTTTCTGCGTACTTATCAACCTCAGAAAGCGGCAGCGTTGGCGAGGTGAGATAAAGGTAAAGAATTGCCCCGTTGGCTGGGTTAACTTTGCTATAAGTCGGCGGATTTGGCAAATCGTTGGGCATTTGGCCGGATGCCGAGGAAATTGCCGATTCCACATCTTGCGCCGCATCGTCAATATTGTGGCTGAGATCGAACTGAAGCGTAATTTGAGTTTTACCGCTGGTACTGGTTGATGTTAGCGTATCGAGTCCAGCAATGCTGGAAAATTGCTTTTCTAGCGGGCGCGCCACCGATGCCGCCATCGTTTCCGGGCTGGCGCCGGGGCGGGAAGCGCTAACTTGAATTGTGGGATAATCGACGTTCGGCAAATCGCTAATGGGTAGTAAGCGATAACTCATCCAACCGAAAATCAGAATTGCCGCCATCACCAGCGTGGTCATAATTGGACGGCGAATAAATGGTTCTGATAGATTCATTTATTTATACCAGTTTGAGATGAGAATATAATTGTAGATAATCCTTAGATGAAACGGCGGTTTAAACCGCCGTTTCATCTAAGGATTTTTGCGCGATTTACCGGATTTTTTTGCGGATGAATTGGCATCATCGCTAGATTTACCCGGAGATTTTTTATCTCCAGATGTGTCTGACTTATCGCCTTTAGTAGACTCTGAATTGTTTTGAGCATCCCCTGCGGTTTTAACGCGAATTTTGCTGCCATCAACCAGATTAGCTTGTCCGTCGGTGACAACTTCATCACCCGCATCCACACCTTTTTTGATGACAGTTAAGCCGTTAATTGTATTGCCAACAACTACAGGCACATTGTCCACTGTATTGTCGTCCTGTGCGACAAATACAAATTGTCCATTAGGCCCTGTCTGTACTGCTTGTGAGGGAACAACAATCGCATTTGGTTGTTGAGATAATGTTAGGGTAGTATTGACGAATTGACCGGGGAATAGTTTCCCGTCTGCATTATTAAAGTCGCCAATAAGTTGAATCGACCCTGTGGAATTGTCAACTGTATTGTTGACAAATGATAAGGTTCCTGATATGGGGCGATTGTTGCCCGCAAAGGTAACATCAACTTTTAGTTTGCCGTTGTCAGCGTATTTTTGGATGTCTGGTAAGTTCGATTCAGGAACTGAAAAGGCAACTTGAATAGGATTGATTGTGGAGATTGTTACTAAAGCTTGGTTGCTGCTTGGTTGCACCACATTGCCTTCTGTCACCAGAATATTGCCGGCGCGCCCGTCGATCGGCGCATAGACCTTAGTATAGGATGATTGCACTTGAGCATTTTTCAAACTACCGCCGTCTGCGCTCACACTAGCTTGATAACCCTCGATCGCAGCTTGATCGCCCTCAACGACAGCCCGAGCATTGGCGATCCCGACTAAATCGCTTTTCACCGCAGTCTCAGCATTGTCAATCCCGACTAAATCGCTTTTCACCGCAGTTTCAGCATTGGCGATCGCCACTTCATCACTTTTGAGCGCAGCCTCAGCATTCGTGATACCAATGCGATCGCTCCTAACGGCCGTTTCAGCATTGGCGATCGATTGATTGTCAAGCTCCAACGTTGCCGCGGAGGCTCGGCTGCTGGTAGCGTATTGCTGGGCTTGATCTTGACTGATTACTCCTTGTTTGTAGAGCTCTGAATACCGTTGACTTTGGGCCGCAGCATACTCTGCTTGCGCCCGATCTTTGGTCAAAGTAGCCATCGCCTGCTTGACTGTACCTTGGTCTTTTTCCAGGGTCATTCTGGCTTGCTCGACGGCTCCTTGGTCTTTAGCAAGGGTGATTCTGGCTTGCTGGACGGCTCCTTGGTCTTTAGAAAGGGTCGCTTTGGCTTGCTCGACAATGCCTCTATCTTTGTCAAGCGTCGCTCTAGCTTGTTCGACAATTCCTTGGTCTTTAGTAAGATTTGATGTGGCTTGTTGCACCTGCGTTCGGTCTTTTGCTACGATGCCTTGAGCTTGCTGGATCGAGGCAGTTTGAGAGCGATCGTCGATCGAAAACAGCAATTGTCCTTTCTTAACTTCTTGCCCTTTCTTGAAATAAACTCCTGTTACCCGTCCACTCACCTGTGCTGTCACCGAGACGGTAGAACCAGATTGCACGTTGCCGATCGCCTGTAACTGTATCGGCACAGTTTTTTGCGTTACTGTTGCTACTGTCACCGGAGTTATTTGCAATTTACCACTGCGGCTCGGTTTTTCCGCCTTAGGAGCACTCGATCGCTGCCAAACCAGAAATCCCAAGCCTCCCACCAGCAGCAGTCCCAGCAGAAACAGCGCAATCCGCCCTTTCGCCAGCACCTTTTCCGTCTTGGGTTCTTTCGCAAGCTCCTTTTCCGGTTCGCCCTCCGGCAATGTTGGAGTTTCGTGAAAGACTTCAGGGACAGCCTCTTGCGGAATTTCACCAATTTCAACCTTGTGCGTCGGTTGCTCGTTCAGCTTCAGATTTTCCTCAGAAACTTTAGGGCGATTGCCATTTCGACTGTCACTAATAGTTTCTTCGATCATCACAAACCTCCGTATAAAAAAAAGCTTTTAAGGGCAGTTATTGTAGGGTGCATCAGGCAAAACAATCAGCAATGCGAGAAAACATTCCACCCCGTTATTGCACCCTACAATAACTGGAAAAACTTATAATTCCGATCGCACAAAACTTGCTATCAGAACACTACTGAGCTTTAGTTTCAGATGGCTTATGCCCATTTTGAGTGCGAGGATAAGCCGCCTTGAGAATAGCCTTAACTTTTGTCTTTTGGTCAGCAGTGAGATTGATTGCATTCAGAGCTTTACGCATTTTTTCACCAGCCTTAAGTTTAGTGTCCAACAGTTTGTACTGCTCAGGCGTCAGCACCTTTGCGAGTTGTTGACTAACTTCCGTGCGTTTCTGTGCGCGTTCAGCATCAGAAAGCTTCGGTTTCTGGGAAGATGTGGGATTTGCAGCCACCTCGTCAGGTTTAGCAGCATCGGAGGAAGCAGTATCCGCCTTCGTTTCCGTCGTCGAACTTGCGAGATTTGCAGCCGTCGCATCAGGTTTAGATACATCGGAGGAAGCAGAAGCAGTCTTCGTTAGCGATGAACTGGCTGGATTTGCGGCCGTCGCGTCAGGTTGCGCAGTGTCGGAGGCGTTGGATTGCGTACAAGCAGACAAACCGCCTATCAACAGGGCGCCGGCGAGGAGAAATGCTGGTGCGATCGTACTTCTTTTCATGATTCACTGCTTCTAATTAACCTTCACCCACCAATGTTACAGCGTAAAATCGATCGGCGCATGACGCAATCCTCCTAACCTCACCAGTCAAAAAGCACTAGCCGCTTGTGACTTTTTTCCTAGTCCCAAACCCCAAAATCAGCCACAAAGGCTCTAGCGCGATCGATCGCCCATTCGCTAAGCTGCTACATATAACAGTTGACAGTTGACAGTTAACAGTTGACCTTGTACAAGCATCAAACCGTTTATGCTAAAGGGTTATAGGATATATTCATGATATTATTTATGTCCTAGCCTATGTGACAGTTAAAAGTTGACAGTTAAAAGTTGACAGTGTACAAGCATCAAACCGTTTATCCTAAGCCGAACTTTCCTCACCACAAGGGGGTAATATGTTTTTCAACTCCAAGATACCATCTACAATTAGGACTGTTGCATTACTTGAATCACTCCAGCTTTTGATGGGGAAAAGTTCTATGATTCGCTTGACCTATCCGTCCTTTCGTTTGCTGCTTTATTTGGAGTGGCTGCTGCTAGCAACGGCTGCATTCATGGAAGTGCTACATCCGTTTCAGTCGCTCTTTTCGCTGTTCTTGCGCGTGGGCGCGATCGCACTTTTCGGCGCAATCGGCTTGCGTTTGCCCACAGTGCGGCTGAGTACAAAAGTTGCATTTACCGCCCTAGAGTTTAGCTTGATCTTGCTGCCAATTGTCCGAGAAGGATTATCAAGCCGATCGAGTTTTTTGCTATTTCTCGTGCTGCTGATGCGGAGTTGCCTGATTTTCCGGCAGCCTGGACAGGTAGCAGTCTTGAGTTTAGCCTTGCTGTCCTATAGTTCGCTGCTTTTATTAAAACCAATTTTACCAGAAAAAGTCATTTCCACAATTTGGGAATGGCGGCTGAGCAACGTGTTATTGTTTGGCTTGACCTTAGTATTTGCCTTGCTGTTAATTAATGCCTTAATTGCGGAACGCCAAAGCCGAGAGGAATTAGAAATTGCCCACGACAAATTAGCCGAGACTAACGAGCAACTCCGCTACTACGCACTGCGCATAGAAGACCAAGCAACATTGCAGGAACGCAACCGCATTGCCCGCGAAATTCATGACGGACTCGGACACACCCTGGCGGCTCAAACAATTCAGCTTAATAATGCCCTATTGTTCTGGAAATCGGAGGATGAGAAAGCGCTGGAGTTTATGAAACAAGCGAAACAACTCGGATCGGAAGCCTTCTTAGAAATTCGCAAATCTGTGTCGGTTTTGCGATCGAACCCTTTGCAAGGATTATCGGTCGAAAGTGCGATCGACAAACTGCTGCAAGACTTTCAGCGGATGACTGCGATCGAAGTATCCAACTCAATTCGCTTACCAGTTCCGCTATCTCAAGAAATGAATACCACACTATACAGAATTGTCCAAGAATCGCTCACAAATATTCACAAACACGCCCATGCAACAATGGTAACAGTTGGGTTGCAGCAACACGCCGGACAGATTCATCTATCAATTTCCGATAACGGCAAAGGCTTCGATCCGGCACAAAATACTACGGGATTTGGACTGCAAGGAATGCGAGAACGAGTGGCGGCGCTTAGCGGTCAATTTGCAATTTACAGCGAGTCAGGAAATGGTTGCCGAATTTCCGTTTCTTTGCCCTCTCAAAACATTTAGGAGATTTCATGTATGAGATAAAACGGCGGTTGAAACCGCGCCTAGACAAACCAAGACGGCGGTTGAAACCGCGCCTAGACCAACCAAGTCCGGATGGTGCGCGGACTGAAGAAAATAACATAATTTTAAACACTCCCTCTTCAACCCGCGCACCATCCGGGTTTTGCCTGTGTAGACGCGGTTTCAACCGCCGTCGTCTACAGGCAAAACCAATAACGAATAACCAATAACCAATAACGAATAACCAATAACGAATAACCAATAACCAATAACGAATAACCAATAACTAATAACTAATAACCAATAACCGAACTATATATGATTAAAATATTGCTAGTAGACGATCGCCATATCATCCGCCGAGGCATCAAAAGTATGATAGAATGCTACTCAGATATGCAAGTAATCGGCGAAGCCGAAAACGGACAACAAGCCGTAGATCAAATCCCCACATTACAGCCCGACATCGTACTGATGGACATTAGGATGCCCGTGATGGACGGCGTAGCAGCAACCGCAGCCATCGCCAAATCCTATCCCGACATTAAAGTCCTAGTATTAACCACCTTTGACGATGACGAATACGTCAGCCAAGCAATGCGACTCGGTGC
>JBDTEI010000605.1:0-4284 GCA_039922675.1 Microcoleus sp. | reverse complement strand
CCACCCATGTGTCAGCACCACAAATCACGGCACAAATTGAGATAGTAATAATATCAATTAATTGATGATGTTTCGTCCGCTCAACTCGCTTGATATTCTAGGTTAGCTTTCATGGTCAGTAATTGTGAATTTAGGCTTGAGTTTCATACAGAAAAAACTCTAATTAATTTTTTAGGCAGTCAAGAATTATTCTCCAATATATCCTATTCTGTTAATATTAAATTTAGATGCGATCGCCCTCTCTAGTTAGTAAGCCTGATGAATACCATCACGATCGCCATTTCAGACGAGCGCCTAGTGAAACTACAAAAAGTGGGTGCTGATCTGAATATATCGATCGAAGAGTTAGTCTTGATGAGGATCGAAAGCTCGATCGCACAACGAGAAGTTTCCTCACTAAATATCGCTCAAAATATCCTCAAGAAAAACGCAGAAATCTCCACTGAGGTAGTTGACAAATTTTATGCTTTTGGTACAATATGGCAGAGTGAAGTTGCGGGAATTTATTCGACGGCTCAAATATCTCTGCATCCTGCATATCAGGAAATTATTAGTATGGACACTAAAATCGTGCCGCTGTTGCTATCGGAATTGAAAAAAAATCCCCTTTATTGGTTAGCAGCGTTGAGTGCAATTACAGGTAAAAATCCGGTTAAACCAGAACAAAGGGGAAGGGTAAAACAGATGGCATCAGCTTGGATTGAGTGGGGTAGAAATCAAACTAAGGCGATTACACCCAAGTTAAATACCACTCTTAATTAAATCGAACTTAGAACAACCACCAGCGATCACATCACCAATAATTCTGTTATCGGAAGTAAATAAATTACCTCGCAGATCAACAGTCATGTAACCAGAAGGTCTTATAATCCAAGTTGTTCCTTTTAATTCTAGTAGTCCTGGTATTTCTCTAGAGTTAAAATTCGTATATGTACCTATCATTCTAAAAGATCCAGAAGGAACTGAAGGATTACTTGGATGTGGAAAAAAAGTAAAAACCGCATTTATTTCGGTTGTACTATTTGCTGCAATTACTAATTTCAATCTTGTCAAACCCTGCGCACAGACATATGTGCCTTCCCAAGTACCAGTCAACAATTGCAATTGAGAAGAAATAGATGGAGACTGTGGCAACTGCGCTAGTTGGTTAGGGTTAGCCTTTGCTACTTCAATTGTGTTCATTAATAAACAACCAGTTATAAAAATAAGAGCCAGCCTACTCATTAAACATTATCCTCGCGTTAAATAGTGTCCCGATAATTAACTCTTCTTCTCCAGAATATGTGGGAAGCGCGATCGCACTTTCGTTACAGATCGCGCCCATTACTGACTCTGAGTATTCCTACTCGGCGTCTCACCGCTTCAACAAACTGAACTATGCCTAATGTATGTAACAATACACTAAGTATAGCTAGCATACAACTAACAAACGTTAGCAATTTCGGTTATGCTAACGTTAGCCACATCTCACCACACCCGAAAATGGCACAAAAAGAAGACTTATTTGCCGAAGCCGCCAAACACTGGGACTTAGAAAGGCTTTACGAAGCTTTTGCAGAAGCTAAACGGCAAATCTCTCCCCGATCGCGAAGGGGACTCACCGAAACAGAAAAGCTGTATCTCCGAGGACTACTTTCCGGTTGCAGTCCCGCCGAAATAGCTAAAAAAATGTTTCAGACTCCGAAAAGTGCAGAGGTTTATCTGTGTAAGACTTTATACCAATATGTTAAAAAACTCGCAGATTTACCGAATGAACCAGTGGGAAATTGGAGAAATGTGTGCGATCGGCTACAGGAAGCAGGATTTAAAACTCTGTCTTCTTCTGAATTTAAAATGAATAATTCTTTGCCAACAGAAGCATTGGTAAAAATAGTTGGTATAGGTGTGATTGAGAAAAATACAGTATCAATTGATATTAACATTAGACTAGAATTCCCCTCAACTTCAGAAACTCCGAAAAAAGAAGATTTAGATGAAAACGGTTAGATGGACGATTTATGATAAAATGTCACAAATGCACCCACGCTAGCCTCAGAAACCCGATTTCTTCCTAGATTTATCGTTAGTAATCGCAAAAATTCATAGAAACCGCGTTTCTCGCCCGCGATGCGTTGTTATAAAATATCACAAATAAAACTGTCTCACCCGCTCCGATTTTACCTGCAACAATCAAAATAGTCAAATTTATGTCTAGATTAAATGTACGGTCAAAAAATCAAGCTCTTGGCTTTGTCATTGGTTTATTAATTTTTGTAATTTTCATTCCCGGATGTTGGGCTTTAACAACTAATATTTCTCCAACACCTCAGCAAGCAGATAATAAAGTAGCTGTCCGTGCAGATGTCAAAAATGCCTCAAATTCTCATTCTTCATTAGGAATTGGGCTGAGTAGTATTGCTGACTACTCAACACAATTACCCTTTTTAGATGCTTTCAAATCTTCTAGACAATGGATAACTCAATGCGTCAGCGGACAACCAAACTGTAAGGGTGAATGGGATACAGAAGAATACAATCTTTTAAATCTTGATGAAAATGGGTGGGTGAAGTCTCTCCCATCTCCCGAAGATGCTCCTAAATATACGAGGGTAAGTACCCTATTACTTAGGGAAATCCCCAATCGCTATCCTTCCGGGCAATATATTGTTAGCTATGAGGGTGAGGGTGCGATCGAATATACCTTTGATTCCAAAAAAGATGAGGCTGCGTCTAAACCTGGTAGAGATATTATTAATGTGGATGCCACACAAGGCGGAGGTATAATGATTACAATTACTGCTACAGATCCCAAGAAAACAGGGAACTATATCCGCAATATTAAAGTTGTTCGCTCCCAAGATGAACAGCTTTATCAAAACGGTGAAATATTTAACCCGTTGTTTATAGAAAAAATTAAAAATTTTAGAGTTTTGCGTTTTATGGATTGGATGGGAACAAACGGTTCCGAGCAAAAAGAATGGGCTAACAGACCTAAACCAGAGAGTTTATCCTATGCTTACAGAGGAAATCTTCCCATAGAAGTTATGGTGAATTTAGCTAACAAAGTCAAAGCAGAACCCTGGTTTAATATGCCACATCAGGCTACTGATGAATATATGACTAACTTTGCTAAAATGGTCAAAGATAGTTTAGATCCCAAGCTGAAAGTTAATGTAGAGTATTCTAATGAGGTTTGGAATTGGTCATTTCCTCAATCGGATTATGCGTTGAAACAAGGTAAAGCTAAATGGGGAGATAAAGGTGATGCTTTTATGCAATGGCACGGAATGCGTACTGCTCAAATGTGCGATATCTGGAAAGGCGTTTTTGGGGAACAAAAGAATCGAGTTGTTTGCGTGTTGGGAACTCAAAGAGCTTGGAGAGAGTTAGGAGATTATGCTTTAGATTGTCCCTATTGGGTTGCTGAGGGCAATAAGCCTTGTTATCAACACGGCATTGATGCCTATGCTATAGCTGGATATTTCAGCGGAAACTTGGGCGGGAAAGAAAGTGTCAGTACAGTAGAGTCTTGGTTAAATGACGCAGATGGTGGCTTTGGTAAAGCTTTTAAACAATTAAAAGAGGGTGGATTGCTGCCTGGATTTAAAGATAGTTTGCCCGATGTGGAGAAGGACTTTAGGTATTACTTAGATGTGGCTCAAAAGAAAGGTCTCAAGTTATTTGTTTACGAGGGCGGTCAACATATTGTAGGTATTGAAGGAGTTGAGAATAACGAAAAACTGACCAAGTTTTTTATGGAATTAAATAGGCGTCCAGAAATGTATGAGCTTTACACGCAATTACTGAATAGTTGGAAACAAGCTGGAGGCAGTCTTTTCATGCACTTTGTGGATGTGAGTGGATTTAGTAAGTGGGGAAGTTGGGGGGCTTTGGAGTATGTGGAGCAAAAGGGTTCGCCTAAGTATGATGCTTTGATGGATTTTATTGATAAGAATCCTTGCTGGTGGGATGGCTGTGCTCTTGAGGGAAGTTGAGGAATTTGGTGCAATCAAGAATCGTTCGATCGCGCTTGCTCAAAATCTTCCGAATCCGCCGACAAACCAGAACCCTCGCCATTCCTCAACCGTGGCGATTCGCCCTTACCCGCACTCGCAGCGTAACCCCCAGAATACCTGTCATCCAAACCCGAATCCCTCAGCGAAATCGCACTTCTTTGACTCGCGGACAATCTATCCGATCGGCGATTCGTCCCAGAATGCGGCGGCTTCCGAGTTAAACTTTTCCAAGCAGCCATCACCCCAGTCACCACGCTGCGAGTTGTCACCTGCACGTTTTGCGCCTGCT
>JBDTEI010000604.1:0-3129 GCA_039922675.1 Microcoleus sp. | reverse complement strand
TTGAAACCGCGTCTACACAAACGAAGTCTGCCTCCGCAGACTGAAGAGAAATCGGCGGTTGAAACCGCGTCTACACAAACGAAGTCTGCCTCCGCAGACTGAAGAGAAATCGGCGGTTGAAACCGCGTCTACACAAACGAAGTCTGCCTCCGCAGACTGAAGAGTAGAGTAAACTTATAAAGTTTGATGTTTTGTTGCCCATTGGACGATCGCCTCAGTCAACCCATCTAACGTGTATTCTGTGGCTTCTACGTCTAATTTACCCAATAATTTCAGGCAGCTTTTGGACGTTTCCGGGCCGATAGATGCGATACAAACGCTTTCTAGCCAATCCTGAGACAAGGAAAGTTCGGGAGTTGTTTCTATGAGGTGGCAAAAGTTATGCACGGTTTTGGAACTGGCAAAGGTTATGATATCTACGGCTTGATTTTGGAGTGCTTCTAGGGCGATCGGATCGATAGTTTCTGGACAGCAAGATTGGTAAGCTGGTACTTCGATCACTTGCGCTCCTTTGGCGGTGAATTCTTTGACTAAAACTTCTCTACCGCCGCTTTCTACTCTGGGAAATAGGATTTTGCAATTTTGCAAGTTGTCGGGGAAGTTTTCGACTAGGGAATCGGCGACAAAGTTGGGGGGAATAAAGTCTGGTTGTAGCGAGTGCGATCGCAAACTTTCTGCTGTTTTTTTGCCGACTACTGCGATTTTAATGCCAAACAAGCTGCGCGCGTCTTTGCCTTTTACTTGCAATCTTTGAAAAAACCAGTCTACAGCGTTGTGGGATGTGAGAATTAACCAGTGAAAGCTTGACAATTGTGCGATCGCGCTGTCTAATGGTTCCCAAGTGGACGGCGCACCAATTACCAAGGCGGGCATTTCGATCGCGCGGGCTCCTAGTTGCTGGAGTCGATCGCTAAATTGACCGGACTGGGAAGCTGCGCGGGTGACTAAAATCGTTTTTCCTGCTAGCGGCTGGCTGTTGTTAGAAATGACTGGTGTATCGCTCATGTTTGTACTTTCCGATCCGATTAAATATTCGCGCAATCTGACTACTTCTCCAATGACGATCGCGCAAGGCGATAGAGATTGACCTGCTGTTTGCTGTACGATGTTGAACAGAGTGCCGATCCAGATTTTCTGTTCGGGGCGGCTGCAATCTCGGATAATTGCGATCGGAGTTTCGGGCGATCGCCCGTGTTTTTGCAATTGCCAAATTATCTCGCTTAAATTGCGCCCTCCCATCAATATTACCAAAGTTTCAATCCGTACTAATGCTTCCCATTCCAGAGCATCAGGTTCGTGGGCGCTCATCACTGCAAAACAGCGGCTCATCACCGGATCTGTGAGGGGAATTCCTGCTAGTAGTGGGGCGGCTAATGCTGATGAGATTCCGGGTACGACTTCAAACTTGCAGCCTGCTGTTATCAACGCTTGAATTTCGGAACTGGAGCGACCAAAAATAAACGGATCGCCGCTTTTTAAGCGCACTACTTGTTTGCCTAGCTTGCACTGTTCTACCAGCAACCGGTTAATTTCTTGCTGCTGGGTAGAGGGCTTTCCGCCGCGTTTTCCGACTTCAATTTTCCGACAAGTTACTGGGATTAATTCGAGTTGCGGGATGTCGATGAGAGCATCGTAAATTAAGACTTCGGCTTGGGATAGCAGTTTGTGCGATCGCACTGTCATCAAGTTACAATCTCCGGGCCCCGCACCGACTAGATAAACTTTTCCGTTTGGGTTTTTCATAAGTCATCCTCAGTAGTATACTTTATGCTGTATAAACATTTTTCCTTCTTCCTTCTTCCTTCTTCCTTCTTCCTTCTTCCTTCTTATGCAGATTATCATCATCACGGCCGCCGATGCAAATTATTTTGAACTGGTGCGAGGTACGATTTTATCGGTGCGGGAAAAACCAGAGGGTGCAAATATTGCGATCGGCTTTTTCGATCTCGGCTGCACTCCCGATCAATTGCAGTGGCTGGAAACACAAGTTAATTTCATTCAAAAACCTGATTGGGACTTTGACTTTCCGGGTAAAAACGAAGCCCCCGAACATTTAAAAGGACTGTTAGTTAGACCTTGTTTGCGAAAGTATTTTCCTAATTTTGACATCTACATTTGGATTGATGCCGATGCTTGGGTTCAAGACTGGAGAGCAATTGATTTGTTGACTAAAGGAGCAGCTCGTCGGGGACTAGCAATCGTTCCAGAAGTTCACAGAGCGAGCTTGCAGCAGTACGGGCAACTTCCTCAGTTTTGGCAATGGGTTCATCAACAATATGCAGCTAATTTTGGTCAAGAAATAGCAGATAAATTTTACAGTTATCCGATATTAAATGCCGGAGTTTTCGCACTCCGAAAAGATGCTTTGCATTGGGAAATATGGGCAAAAAAACTTAATGAAGGATTGCAGAGCTCCGGCTGTGTCATGACAGATCAATTTGCCCTCAACCTCGCTGTTTATAGTGGCGAATTGTTCAATCTGACTGAAATGCTCCCAGCTTGGTGTAATTGGATATTCAATGGTTTTCCGGTTTGGGACAAGCAGCGAGGCTGTTTTGTGGAGCCATATTTGCCCCAGGAGGCGATCGGCATTTTGCATTTAGCTGGCCGCCAGGACTTCGATCGCATAAAATTGATGACAACAGACGGCGATATACTAGAAATGAGCGTTCGTTACCAACCCAAAAACCCAGAAATACAAATATTTCAAAAACATAACATGAATTACCAACCTAATAAAATTAGCGAACAGAATTTGTTAACCACAGAGGATTATGTCTCGCCGGGATTCAAAACAATTATTCCAGATTCTTATTTCCCTAATATGATAGTTGCCGATCCAAATGTGAGTAGCTGGCCTTATTTACGCCGGGATATTCCGCATAAGTGGTATGCAGACAAGCGCTATCCATACATCGGATTTCTCAGTCGCGACGAAGCGCACATCCTTTACAATACAGCCCTACAATTTGCCGGAAAAAAAGCATTAGAAATAGGCTGTTGGCTGGGATGGTCTGCTTGTCACTTAGCCCTCGCAGGAGTTGAATTAGATGTAATCGATCCGCTGTTAGAAAGAGAAGACATTCGACAAAGCGTCATCGATTCAATTCAAGGCGCTCTCAATGCCTC
>JBDTEI010000603.1:0-5364 GCA_039922675.1 Microcoleus sp. | reverse complement strand
ATAGTCCTGGCGGATTTTTAACCACTCCAGACCAAGAGTTGTTAATTCGGGGTGTCGGGAGAATTGAGTCGATCGCAGATTTGCAGAAATCCGCGATCGCAGCCCACAACGGCACGCCAGTCTTGCTGTCTCAGGTAGCAGACGTGAAAATCGGTGCAGCTATTAAACGCGGCGACGCCAGTTTTAACGGCAAGAAAGCGATAATTGTCATTGTTAACAAACAGCCCGCAGCCGACACGCCCGCAGTCACAAGGGCAGTTGAAGCGGCAATGGACGAAATTAAATCTAGCCTGCCTAAAGATGTCAAAGTTACTGTTACTTTCCGTCAGGAAAACTTTATTGAAGCTTCTATTGAAAATGTTAGAGATGCCCTGCGCGATGGTATTATCATTGTCTCCGTTATTCTGATTCTATTTCTGATGAACTGGCGCACTGCGATCATCAGTCTCAGCGCCCTTCCTCTGTCTTTGCTGTTAGGAACGATGATTCTAGATTGGAGCGGGCAAGGCATCAACACAATGACGCTGGGCGGGCTAGCTGTAGCAATTGGTTCGGTTGTAGACGATGCCATTGTTGACATGGAAAATGTCTACCGCCGCCTGCGAGAAAACCAGCAAGCGGGAACGCCTGTACCGCCGCTGGAGGTAGTGTTTAACGGCTCTGTCGAAGTCCGAGTCAGCGTGTTATTTTCTACAGTAATTATTGCTGTAGTTTTTGCCCCAATCTTTGCGCTTTCTGGCGTGGAAGGTCGAATTTTTGCACCGATGGGATTGTCCTATTTGTTATCAATTGTGGCTTCTACTTTAGTCGCACTGACTTTGACTCCCGCACTCTGTGCTTTGTTATTAGTGAATCGCCCTTTGCCTCCCGAGGAAACTTGGGTTGCTCGCAAATCTCATCAATTGTACCGTCCGGCTTTGATGTTTTCTATCCGCTTCCCTCAAATTGTTTTGGTCATAGCTGTTGTTGCTTTTGTCGCTTCGATGGTGATTTTACCCAGTTTGGGAAAGGTGTTTTTACCGGAGTTTCAGGAACGCAGTCTGGTTGTTTCTACTTCTCTGTATCCTGGCCAGTCTTTGAATGCGACAAATCAAGCAAGTTTTGCTATTCAGGATGCTCTCAAAAATGATTCTAACTTTGAAGCTTTAGCTTTGCGTTCTGGACGCGCCGCTGGGGATAGCGATGTAGGAGGTGTCAATTTTGGAGAATTGGATGTAGAAATCAGCAAAAATGGAGTTAAAAACCGGGAAAAGATTATTGAGAAACTGCGGGAAGAGTTTGCCAGAATACCGGGTGTTGCTGCTAATATTGGTGGGTTTATTTCTCACCGGATGGATGAGGTGCTCTCTGGTGTCAGAAGTGCGATCGCAGTTAAGGTATTTGGGCCAGATTTGGAGCAATTAAGGGCGATCGGCAAACAGGTAGAAGCCTCTGTGGCAAACATTCCTGGCGTTGTGGACTTGCAGCTAGAACCGCAAGTGCCAATTAAGCAAATACAGATTAAGTTCGATCGCACTGCCGCCGCGCGTTACGGTTTAGCTGTGGGAGACTTAGCCGAAATCATCGAAACTGCTCTCAACGGGCGAGTTGTATCTCAAGTTTTAGAGCAACAGCAGGTGTTTGATTTGGTTGTGTGGATGCCAGAGAGCGATCGACATAACCTCGATATTATCAGAAATTTATTAGTTGATACTCCCACAGGTGCGAAAATTCCCCTCGCACAAGTCGCCAAAGTTGACTACGGCACCGGCCCAAATACCATCAACCGCGAAAATGTCTCTCGATTAATAGTCATCTCTGCTAATGTCAAAGGGCGAGATTTAGGCTCTGTAATTACCGATATTCGCAAACAAGTAAAACAACAAGTGCAATTGCCTGCGGGATATTACATCCAATACGGCGGTCAGTTTCAAGCCCAAGAAAAAGCCACTCAAACTTTATTATTATCTGGCATCTTAGCCTTTGTAGCGATTACAGTCTTGATTTACTTTGCTGTAAAATCAATTGCTGCGACTGCCATGATTATGATTAATTTACCCTTGGCATTAGTCGGCGGTGTGATTTCTGTCGCACTGAGTGGCGGTATTATTTCTGTGGCTTCAATGGTGGGATTTATCACTTTATTCGGAGTAGCGACTCGTAACGGATTGCTGTTAGTTGACAATTACAACAATAAATTAGCTGCGGGTATGTCCTTAGAAAAAGTTTTGGTTGAGGGTTCTATGGAGCGCCTAGTTGCAATTTTAATGACTGCTCTCTCATCGGCTTTGGGAATGGTGCCGTTAGTAGTTGGCAGCGGAGCGGGTAAAGAAATCCTGCAACCCTTGGCAGTGGTAGTTTTGGGCGGATTGTTTACTTCTACGGCGTTAACTCTGCTTGTTTTGCCAGCTTTGTATTCTCAGTTTCGCAGGTTTTTTGTTACTAAAAAATCTGTGCCTGTTGTTAAAGATGGAAAAGATGGCAAAGCAGTCAAAGCAGTTTTTTAACAGTGATTCTGGCTAATCGCTGAATAATTTTTGATAATTTTCCTTGACGCCCTGTTTAAAAATGCCATAATCTACAAATAATTGTCCGCAAACAGTAAAGCACATGAAAACGATCAAATCAAGTTTAATTATTCTCGGCAGTGTCGGATTGCTGTTTTTGGGAGCTTGCGGTAAAGGCGACGAAGCAAGCGATACAAAAAATACCAGTCCCACACCCCCTCCTGCTGGCTCAAAACCTGCGTCTTCCGCTCCCGCCGCTGCTCCCGCTGCTGCAAAAGGAGCTAAAGGCGGTCAAGTTGTCAATGCTGGTGCTTACCATTTAGAGTTTGTACCTGAAAAAGAAGCTACTGGAACTCACTTAGATTTGTACCTGCAAAAAGGTGATAAAAAGGAACCAGTTCCTGATGCGAAAGTTTCGGCACAAGTGCAGTTGCCGAATGGAAAGCAGCAAACTCTAGCTTTCAAATATGATCCGGCAGAAAAACATTACACTGCTTTGTTTCCAACCAAAGGTGCTGGTCAGTATCCTGTAAAGGTGAATGCCGATATTAAGGGAGAAAAAGTGGACGGTCGTTTTACTTTCACTCAGTAGTTTTAGTTCAACTTAGTTGTGGATATCCGGTCGTTTGATCGACCGGGTTTTTGTTAATAGGACTGACGCACGCTGATATCAGAAACCCGGTTTATTCGTAGATTTATCGTGACTCGTCGCAAGATTTTCGTAAAAACCGGGTTTCTAGCCACCCATTCGTAAATCCTGTTAAGTTAGAATTGAATAATTTCCTTTTAAGTAGCTAAAATTTCATCTCTATTTCATTCCTGACAGCCAAGCTAATAAATAAGAACAACAATTAGTCAATCTTTCAGGGAAAATCGAGATGAAAAAGTTAATTTATGCTGCTGCATTTGCCTTCCTGCTGGCATCTAATGCCCATGCTACTATTGCGGGAGGAGCCACGCAAAATGCTAATGTTCCTCACCTAGTTGGTAGCGCTGCAACTCCTAATAGAGCTGGCTTTCAGGGTGCTACTCATCGTTTTGATGTTCATGTTCAGGGAAGAGCTCTTTCGGAAATTACGATCGCCATTCCAGCAGATTTGAGAATCAGCGGCGGAATTGAGGTAAAAAATCAATCCCATCAGAAAATCGAGACTCAAGTATCTGTCAACAACCAAAAAGCCACGGTAGTTTTTGCTCTACCAGTCGCGTCTGACACCACCATTTCAATTTATATGCGCGGCATTAATACACCCGGTTACAGCCACAACTGGGGGTACGCGATCTCTGGTAAAATGGTGGGAATAAACGCAGAAATTCCCCTCGGTAGAGTTGGGATTAAAACCTACTAATAGCAATAGATTTTAGGAAAAATTATGTGTTCTACTCTCATCTTGCCAAAGTCAAAATCTGCGTTTCTTGTGGCACGGGTCTTGTGGTACGGGCGTCCCGCCCATGCCCCTACGTTCCTAGATAGATCCACCCTGTAGGTCGATCGCACTTAATTTCCTATTTCGTTACCTGAGTTTTTTTGAAGGGAAAAAAGACTCGGCCGCCCAAACTTTGAAAATAAATCCCGCCAATGGTCATTAAAAACGTGAAATAAGCAACCGCTTGCACCAAATAAAACTTATCGGTATATCCAAACAGCGCGCTCAATAACAAACCAGGAAACTTTTCTTCGGGAAGCACTTGCGAGGTATTCCAGACCATCGGCCCGAGAATGCAAGAGTGGACTTTGGTAAATCTTTCGTAATAGAAACACAGCCCTGCTGACTCGCGATTTGCTTGCGATAAAATATTCACCGCGCTGTCAAACAATCCCAAAGTAGATACCACTAAACCCGCTACAATGAAGATCAATAAAATGCCCATATATTTAAAAAATAGGCGAATATTAATTTTGATTCCCCATTTAAACAGCAGGACGCCAACTCCGGTGGCTGAAAGTATTCCTCCCAAAGCGCCGATGGCTGGAATAATGCCTTGTTGAAACTTAGCGACGACAAACAAAACAGTTTCAAATCCTTCGCGCAAAACGGCAATCAAAACTAAACTAAATACGCCCCAACCGGCATGAGAATTTTGCGTTAAGGCAGCATTTACGGCGCCTTCAACTTCGGCTTTCATAAATCGCGCTTGCTTGGTCATCCATAGCAGCATCCAGCTCAGCATTGCTATTGCTAAAACCCCAAAGCTTGCCTCTAGCAGCGATTCCATAATTGGTGCAAAAGGCTGATTGGATGCGGACAAAATTTGAATAGTCCAGCCGAACAATACACCTATCAAAGCGCTGGCAATAAGTCCAACTCCAACACCGCCGAAAACCCAAGGACTTAAATAACTTTGTCCCGACTTTTTGAGGCAAGCGAGAACGATTCCGACAACTAAGGCGGCTTCCACTCCTTCGCGGAGAGTAATTACAAATGTGGGCAATGCTTCGCTAAAATTCATCTTTTTAGTTAAGGTAATATGTGGAGGTAATTGGTATATTTTTAACCAATTACCGTTGGCGGTTTGAGTTAACTATTCAAAACTTACGCATCAAAGCAAAGAAACCGGGTTTTTTGACTCTTATTGAAGGTTTTGGGCAAATATTTGGGTTGAAAAACTCGGTTTCTAGCTACCCGTGCGTCGAGGACTATCTTTTAGGATGCGGGTTTGAGAACTTTTTGGGTGTCAGTCTCGATTGTTTTAATTAGCTGGGTGACTTGTTCTGTTGTCTTTACCGGGGCCGCAGGGGCGATCGCAGTTGGCCAATTTTTCTTCAGTTCAGTCATGCTAGCAACAATTGCTTTGTCGGTTTCCGGGCTAGTTTTAGCCAATTGATCGGCAATATCTTTGTACAGCATTTCCGCGTACATGACGAAACCCCGCGAAT
>JBDTEI010000602.1:0-5553 GCA_039922675.1 Microcoleus sp. | reverse complement strand
TTTTTAACGGCCCTGTAAGCCTTACGGACTAAGCCCTGCCCTTTTTTACGCATTTTCTGAAACTTAGGGCTGAACTTAAACATTGAAAAAATAGTCCAACATATAGCCAGCAATGGTTTCGGAGACTAGACTATATCTAAAACTGTCCGAAGTATTGTTAGTGTCTTCTATTTACTTGGAATCTGCTGTATCTGGCGTTGCTTAATTCATACTCAAGTTCAGCAACGCCAGTATTTCTACTAGGAACTGAGAATGGCAACAGGACATTCAGCCCGACTCAAAATTGTATCAATTCGATGTCCAAAGAAAGCTCGTCCCGTGATCATGCGGATATTGCTCCCTAAAACAATTAAATCCACCTGCTCTTGACGAGCAAACTTAAGAATTTCCCGCTCTGGACTAACTCCTTGCAAAATCCGAAACTGTACGTTGGCTCCAAAAGTTTGTGCTATTTCAACTTGATTCTCTAAAATTTGTTGGGCAATTTCTCTAGCTGAATCTAGCCTTTGCTGCTCATAAAGAATATACTCAACTTGAGGCAAATTGATCGCATGAACTAAAGTAACCAGTGCTTGAGTGTGAGCAGCAATGGTACTGGCAACTTCCACCGCATTTTTGCTGTATTCCGAACCTGCTGTCGGCACTAAAATATGACGCAGCGGTCGCGGGGCAAGGTCGCAAACTTCTCCTTTAGACACAGGTAAATGAGACTTGACCACCAGCGTAGCACAGGGAGCTTCCTGCACCACTCGATCGACTAACAAGTTAAAAAGAGTGCCACTAGAACGTTTTCCTTCGCTAGCTCCCAACACAATTAAGTCATAGCCTTTGTTCGCTTCTTTGAGAATTAATTCTGCTTTATTGCGCCCTGACTCTACCTTCGTTTGTATTGTTGAGTCAGCAGGCAACAGTATTGTATCTGCAATGGCCGCCAAAGCCTCAAGAGCCGCCGTATCTTTAATCGCAGTTGTAGTGGCGGCAAGATGTTGTGGATTCTTATCGCTCAAAGCATACAGCGCTGTCACTTCTACTGAGTTTTGGTGCGCCAGATGGCTGACTAACTGAGCCGCTAACTGCACATTGGCTCCCCCACTGGTAGGGATTAACACTCGACGAATGTTTTTAACAAAGCTATGGATTGAGAGTTCTTCTTGCTTTAAGCGGTGAGCTTCCTCTTCGCCAATTGTAACTTTGCTCAGCGTCCAACGCAATAAGGGCGGTGCCATCAGGGAAGTAACGATCGCGACCATGACGATAATAGAATACATCTGTTCATTCAACACACCTAGCGATTGTCCGATAGTGGCTACAATGATTTCCATCGCACCGCGTGCATTCATCCCCGACCCCATTGCCATGCCTTCCCAGTGAGTCAGTCCTCCTATGCGCGACCCCAAATAGGCACCGATAAATTTACCCACACAGGCGACAGTCAAAACTAATAATCCAACTAACAGCGTTGAAGGTGTCAGCAGTTGAAGCAAATTAACCTTCAAACCAGCAGCAGCGAAAAAGATAGGTGCCAGGAAACCTGCTGCAATCATTTCCAAGGTATGGCCTGCTTCCCGGCTAAATCGTCGCGATTCTCCCGCTAAAATGCCAAAAGTAAATGCTCCCAGCGCTGCTTCTATTCCCAGGGAGTGAGTCAGCGCTGCTCCTAACAAAGTGATCACCAGAACTATCGATAAACTCGCTGTAGCGCCGCCGATATTGTCATCTACCCACCGCAGCACTTGGTCAACGGCGATTCGCCCCACTGTAAATGCAATACCTAAGAATATGACAGCGCCACTCACAGCACTGATGATTGTATTAACGTCAAACTTGCCACTGCTAGCTAACCCAGATACTACGGACAGTAAAATCCAACCGATGGTATCGTCAGTCATGCCAGCCGCTAGCGTGATTTGACCGATATCGCGACGAATTAGCTGCAAATCCATCAGCACCTTGGCAATCACGGGTACTGCTGAGATGCTCATGGCGGTGGCAATGAACAGACTAAATACTAGCCGATTGTTAGGATTGGCGACGAAACTATCGGGTAAGAGCCATCCTAATGCCATTCCAGTTATGAAGGGGATGATAATCCCGCCCAAGGAGATGAACAAGGCAGTCTTTCCCTTGCGGATAATCAACTGGAGGTCAGTTTCCAGACCAGTAACAATTAATAGAAACAGTACGCCTAACCAAGACACAACCGATAGCAGGTCAGCTTGAGTCTGGCTATGGGGAAAGATTTGTGTGTATAACCCTGGCCAAATCCAGCCGAATAATGATGGGCCCAGCAAGACTCCCGCCAGCAACTCCCCAACAACGGGAGGCAGGTTAAATCGACGCATCAATTCGCCCAGCCCTCGCGACACCAACAGCAATAGCGCTAGTTGCACCAGGAATAACAGTAATTCGTGGTGCCCCAGAGGTTTAATGATCCCATTGGCGGTTTGGGTAACAAGCAATAATTCAAATGAAGGCAAAATATTCATCAAGCTGTACATCGCAATGCAATGATTGTCAAGCTCAAGTTTAATTTGAGCGCTGGCTAAAATCCATCTAACTAAAGCAGGAACAAGATCTGCTTTTAAACTTAAACCCCTGCACTGAGATCCCTTTTTCTTTTAATTTCTCAGAAAGTTCTGCAAACGATTCCCGATCAATAACTCCCAACAGCTTACCATCAACAAGCGCGATCGCTCCTTCACGTTTATATCGGGACTTAAATAAAAAACAGGAACTCAATGAGTTATAATAATTGCATAGTAAGCATATAATATAAAAAAATAAGCAATAAAATAGACCACAGTCGCTACCATGATCAGAGGAGACAAGCGGCGAAACCGAACCTGATGAAGCTTAATGTATTGGCACTGAAAAATGATTTTCATATCTGGCAATTGAGGTAATCGTTATCAGCGGTAGTATTAACAACAAATTATAAGTTTATATAAAATTGAATATTAAAGAGGTTTGTTTTTGGAAAAATGACTATTTTAGCCTCTACTACCTGCGAGAATAAGTTCCAGTTCAATTTCTCAAATCCAGCGGTAATTGTTACTATTAATGATTGAATGAATCAGTTATGATAAATATTACATACCAAATCGGCGGCAGTCTCGCCAATGATGCACCTACTTATGTAGTGCGACAAGCAGATTCCGAACTCTATGAAGCCTTAAAAGCAGGCGAATTTTGTTACGTCCTCAACTCGCGACAAATGGGAAAATCCTCCCTATTAGTCCGCACCCAACACCGATTACAAGCAGAAGGTTTTCAATGCAGCACCATCGACATGACCCGCATTGGTAGCGAAAATATTACCCCTTTACAATGGTATAAAGGCATCGTTGGGGAACTGTGGCGCAGCTTCAATCTCCTAGGAAAGATGAACTTAAAAACCTGGTGGCGCGACGAAGAAGATATCTCCCTGCTTCAGAGATTGAGTAATTTTATTGAAGATATCCTACTCGTTAAATTTCCTCAAGATAGAATTTTTATATTTATTGATGAAATTGACAGTATTCTCGGTCTAGATTTCTCCGTTGATGATTTTTTTGCCTTAATCCGGTTTTGCTACAATCAACGAGCAATTAATCCCGAATATAATCGCATTTGTTTTGCAATTTTTGGCGTAGCGACACCGAGCGATTTAATTGCTGATAAAAAACGGACACCTTTTAATATTGGTCGTGCTATAGATTTGCGGGGTTTTGAACTGCACGAAGCCCAGCCATTAGCGGCGGGATTGGCAAGTATCGTTAGTAATCCTCAAACAGTTATCAAACAGATATTATTCTGGACTTCAGGACAGCCATTCTTAACGCAAAAGCTGTGTAATTTAGCCTATAGAGCCAGCCTGGAAGCGGCGGGAGGCTTGGTTAATATTCCACGAGGAACGGAGGCATTTTGGGTGGACAATTTAGTTCAAAAAAATATTGTTACTAAGTGGGAATCCCAAGATGAACCAGAGCATTTAAAAACAATACGCGATCGCATTCTTCGTAACGAACAACGCGCCGGAAGATTACTCGGCATCTACCAACAAATTTTGGAATCAGAATCATTTTCAAGGGTACTAGGAGGTATTTCAACCGATGACTCTCCCGAACAAATCGAACTATTATTATCAGGATTAGTTGTCAAAAACCAGGGTTATTTGCAGGTAAAAAACCGAATTTATGCAGAAATCTTTAACCTGGAATGGGTAGAAAAACAATTATGGCAACTGCGCCCCTACTCGCAAACCTTCGATGCTTGGATTGCTTCACAACAAACAGATTATTCGCGGCTATTGCGGGGACAAGCTTTAAAAGATGCCCAAATTTGGGCGCAGGAAAAAAGCTTGAGTAACCTAGACTATCAATTTTTAGCTGCTAGCGCCGAACTAGACAGCCGAGAAGTTCAACAAGCATTAGAGGCAGAACGCACCAAAGAAGTTGAAGCACGACTAACAGAGGAACATAAGCGATTAATTCAAGAGAAAACAGCAGCCAAACGACAGAGATTGTTACTATTTGCAGTTAGTATGGCGCTGCTGCTTGCCTGTGGTTTAGGAGTAACCAGTTATTTTCACTACCTACGTGCAGCTATTAGCGAACGCGAAGCAAGAATTAGCGAAATTCAAGCGCTGGTTTCTTCTTCTGAGGGACTGTTTGCCTCTAATCGCCGATTGGATGCACTAATAGAAGCAATTAAAGCTAAAGACAGACTGCAAAAGTTAGGTAAAACAGACACAAATATTGAACATCAAGTTATCAATGTATTGCGGCAAGCAGTTTATGAAGGCGATGAATACAACCGTTTATCGGGACATAAAGCGGCGGTGATGACCGTTGATATTAGTCCTGATAGTAAGCTAATTGCCTCTGGAAGCGTAGATAAAACTATCAAACTGTGGCGGCGAGATGGTACAGAAGTGGCAACTCTCAAGGGTCATCAGGCGATCGTGAGATCGGTCAAATTTAGCCCTGATGGTCAGTTAATTGCTTCTGGAAGTGATGATGGTACTGTGAAATTATGGAAAAAAGACGGCACGTTGTTAAAAACTTTTCAAGGTCACAGTGCTGGCATTTGGCTAGTAGCATTTAGCCCCGACGGTCAAACTATTGCCTCTGCTAGTGTGGACACAACTGTAAAACTTTGGAAGCGCGATGGTACTTTGCTAAGAACTCTCCAAGGTCATACTGCTGGGGTATCCTCAGTAGCATTTAGTCCCGATGGTGAAACTATTGCCTCTGCCAGTGGAGACAAAACGGTAAAACTTTGGAATAAAAACGGCACTTTGCTAAGAAGTTTTCAGGGTCATACTGCTGTAATATCAGCAGTTGTGTTTAGTCCCGACGGTCAGACTCTAGCCTCAGCAAGTCGAGATAAAACGGTAAAACTTTGGAATCTTGACGGCACAGAATTGATGACATTTAGAGGTCACGGTGCTGGGATTTGGGGGATAGCTTGGAGTCCTGACGGCAGCTTTATTGCTTCGGCGGGTGCAGAAAACAGCGTCAGACTGTGGCAAAGTCAAAATCCCTTGCGGAGGATTATTAGTGCACATAAAGC
>JBDTEI010000601.1:0-6018 GCA_039922675.1 Microcoleus sp. | reverse complement strand
TTCATTAGCAATCGCAAAAGCTTGTTGTATTTCCGAGACATTTTCCATTGTTGACGGTACTACTTCCAAACTGGGGGCATTTTTCATAAAATAAACCCACTTATCAGTCAAAGTTTCCAACTGATCCCATTGTTTGTTGAATTTCGGCAAGTCAATAAATATCATTTCGATCCCTGGTTCTGGATACTCAAATAAACGCTTTTTCTCCTTGAGTACAAAGTGAGAAATTACTTCTCGGTCATTTTCAAACATTTCAAAATCTGTAATCATCAAAGCAATTACAGGTTTTAACTTAAAGTAACCTTCGCCGCGAATCAGTTGTGTCGAGTAAGTTTTCGCAGTATTGTAAACCACCCGTTTCGCAAAAGATTCTACATTTAAAACTTGCATTTCGATAATTACAGTTGCGCCTCCTGCAAGTCTAGCTTTGACATCCAGGTAAGAGTCTTTGAGATACGATACTCTGGATGGTAAATATGGATCGATAATTTCTCAGTCGGTGATGGTGGGATTGCCGTTATAAATCATGGCATTGAGAAAGCTGATTAAGATTGGTTTGCTTTCGTTGCTACCGAATATTTTTTTGAAGGCCTAATCAGTTTTTGGATTAATGAATCTCATTGTTGGCTTTCTCTCTTTCTTAAGGATTGAATAAATCAATCAATGGAGCAATGACAATCAAAACATTTTCAATTTTGCTGACTGCTGTGGGTAGAGCTATATTTTACGATATTGCGATCGCCTACCGAGAACAATTCACAAGCTTAACACTAAATGGGACGATCGCCTTTTCGCTCACATCAGTAACCAGAACGATAGCCCCAACTCAAATCACAGCCTAACGAACGGCAGCTACCTCCTCAACTCCCGCCTCAGAATGCTCCACCCGAAACACATTTGCGTTCAGATTAGCAACAATTTGTTTCCCCTGCTGGGTCAGTTCTAAATAGCCGATCGCATCCTTGACATACCGATAAACCACGTTCCAATAAAACTTAGGATAACCCTCCCGCAAATCCGCCGGATTGTCATACCCCAACACCTGATTTTGACCAGTTTCCTCAAACTCATAAAACAGCCCAGTAAGCTTTTGCAAATATCGCGGATCGCTCAACTGACCGATTAAATCCGCCGCCCGCACCAAACCCGGATAATTCACAGTATCTTGATGATCTTCGCCCACAGGAACCGGGAAACGAGTTAACTCAATATTCTGCTTAACCAAGTCGGCATCAATCAGTCTGTGACCCCCAAAACGCTCCTCAACAAACATCTTTCCCCGATCGACATGATAAGGCGTCAAACTCGCATCAGTCGCCCCCCGAGGTAGCGTTAATTTCATGTCGCCTATTCCCGTCATATATAGTCCTAAATCTGTTCTATCTTGCCGACAAACGCCCTTAATATATCCGATATCGTGGCACAGCAAAGCAATGTGGAAATGTAGCCAATGTTCACAGGAAACACCACCCTCGCGGATGTGCTTCCCGCGCAAAATTTCTTGTCCTACTAATGTTACTAAAATAGTGTGTTCCACATTGTGGTAAAGAGCATCGCTATTAGCAATATTTTCTAAAGCCATACTCGCTACCCAAGCAATAATCTCGCCATAGTCAGATTTGAACCCGCCGTAGGTGTGTCGGTAGCCTTCAATCAGCCTATTTACAAAATCGTTAATTAGCAGTTCAGTTGCGTTAAACATATTCACTTCCATCAGCCAAAGTAGCTTGTTAAATTATTTTTATAGTTATTGTTTTTACTGCTACCGTTTGATATTATTTTTGACTTGACAGTGACGGGGGATGCCCGGTATTATCTAGAGGCATCTACTGATATTATCAACGATAATAGCTTAAATTAGCGATCGAACAACTAGCAGAGCGATGCAGCCCGTAAATAATTGATCTCAATGGGCGATCGAGGTATGACACCCCTCAATCAACGGTGGGGCGTTACATCTTCCCCGCATACGTCAGTCAAAAACGAGAGCGATCGAAAAACGCAACTCCACTAATTCCTCATATACCGGATTTAGCTTGCACATCTGCGGTATGTGGAAAACATGGTGTCCCCATAGCTAGATATCTCTCTCAAAAGGACACTGTGCGGGTATAAGTTGGCACAACCATGCCCGCTATTTGCGGCTCTCCCACTGCAATGCTGTCGAGCCAGTGTCGCACTGGTTGAACGAGGATCTCGCCAAAACTTAAGTGTTGGTACCAATTTTTAGGTAAAATACTTGTAGTCGAGTTCATGATTGACCTCAGTAATTCGGAGTAACAAAAAGTTATGAATCACCCTGATTACATCATCCACCAAACCCGCCGCTACCACAGTGACGTGTGTAAGTTTTTCGCGTGACACTCGCAGCTCCCAAATGTGATACATAAAGCTCATAGTTGTGATTACAAGTCCGCAAGCAAAAGTGTGAGACAGATCACCGCATTTACCCGCGAAATGCTTTATCGTTAGAGATGTGTAAAAAAATAGATAATTGCTAACTACGGGTCTCTACTTTACCATCATACTTCCCTGCGATATATTACCAGGTAAATTAACTAATACAAGGTTTCAGGCAATGATGAAACACAGAAATAAATATGCCGACCTTTCTCAACGCCCCCACACAGATACCCTCCTGGAAAAACTCCCTGTAGAAGTTAAGGAGTGGGCAGAAAGCTTGCCTTGGAACCAGCGCCGCTACGTCTTGTCCCTTTCCTACATATTGTGCGCATCTACTCCCGATTTCCAAGCGGAATTTTTAGATGAGTACACAGCCGACGGCTTAGTCTCAAAAATGTTTGAAGATGTAGATACTCTACACCGAGTAAAAGAGTATTTAATCAGATTCCAAGTCAAAAAAGAATTAAACGAATCAGATTTAAGAAGCTACATCAAACAATTTTATATCCACTCATCTCAACAAGCGCTCCGGGAAACAGACCAATATTTAGAATCTGCACTCCGCTTTGTCTTGAGTACAGAAGAACGCAATAATGTTTTTAACTACATTTTGGGTTTTGAATTTATTAAAATTGTGTTTCAAATGAGCTGGTTGCAACACGAAAGATTAGCCAGACTGCAAAAAAATCAATCGCAGTTTATTGAAAGCTATATCAAGCCGATTCAACACGCACACAAAATTAATGGCATAATTGTACCGAAGGATGAGAGAATATTTTTTGCCAGACGCGCCTATTACGTTCAACTGCCTAACATTTCTTACAGAAAACTCATAGAGTTAGTCATGGCTACTTTTACTACAGAAATGGTGACTAACTGCGGATTTTCGATCAGCCGTCACTCTCAAGCTCTGCGCTTTGACTGCGATTACATTTACGATCCCGAACCAGAAGAAGAAAGATTTCCTACAGATTTGCAATTTATTCATTGAGTCTACGCCGTCAGGTGCTGGCGGGGCGCACCTACATTCAAGACCATCTTGCTTGATGCCAAAAAACCAGGTTTCAGTGCCGCTAGCCCAAAAAATTAACTCTGCCTTGTGGCAGATAGTACGAACAGCTCACTTTTTGGGATACTAGAAACTAGCACTCTAATTATCTGAGGAACAAACGTGCTGCTATCAAAAGGCTTTGAAGTAGAAATGTATACTGGCACGCCCGAAGGTGAGGTTGTCGGTCTCTCCGATCGCATAGTCGCCGCTCTAGAGGGATTTGTGCGGGAGCCTGATAGTCGCAATGTGGAGTACACGACCGCCCCGCTGTGCAGCTACGATCGCCTGCTGTGCGCCCTAGTCAAGCCGCGAGTCCGGCTGCGCGAGTATCTCAAACAATTGGGCGACTATACCTTGCTGCCGGGAAGTACCCTGTCTCTCGGCGGGAGCGATCGATTTTACCGATCCGATCCCAACAACCCCTATCACACCTACATCGAGCAAACCTACGGCACCAAAGTCGTCACCGCCAGCATTCACATCAACATCGGCATCTCCCAACCAGAAATGCTGATGCGCGCCATCCGCCTCGCCCGCGTCGAAGCACCGCTTTACCTTGCCTTGAGCGCCTCTTCTCCCTTCCTCGACGGGAAAGTCACGGGCTATCATTCCACTCGGTGGGGCTTGTTTCCCAAAACTCCCGCCATCGTCCCCCTGTTTGAAAGTCACAAGCATTACATTCAGTGGACTGAAGAACAGCTAGAACTCGGTAGTATGCAAAATGTCCGCCATTTGTGGTCTGCTGTACGGCCAAATGGCGATCGTCGCCCCTACTGTCTCAACCGCCTCGAACTGAGAATTTGCGATCTCGAAGTCAATCCTCTGGCTTTGTTGGCCATCACTGCCTTGCTAGAAGCTCGCATTTGGCAGATGATGGAAGACCCCAGCTTAGACCCCTTAGAACTCAGCACCTTACCGGCCGCCACCCGCAACCAAGACTTAGTTGCCCTTACCGACGCCAATGAAATTGAGGCCTCCCGGCAAAGTTTGGATGCCGAACTCACCCACTGGCAAGATGGCAGAAAGATTTTGGCGCGAGATTGGATTGAGGAAATTTACCAGGAAGTCTGGCCTTTCGCCAAAAAACGTGGCTTTAGCTGCTTTCTCTCGCCCCTCAAAAAGATTCTCCGGGAAGGCAACACCGCCCAGCAGTGGTTGAAACTTCACGATAGCGGTTTGGACACGCGCAGTATTATTCTCCAAGGGATTGATGGTATGGCTCACCAAGAATTTGAGCTCGAAGACAATTTGTGCGCCCAGTTAGTCGCCTAAACTACTCGCCATTCTCCTCGCGGGGGCTTTTTAGTCGCCCCCGGACTATGTGTGCTGGGCCAACAATCCAAATAGCCCTAAATTCCGGCGCAACAGTTGAAAAGTGGCGCCCAAAAACAAATCAGAATATTTAATCAATGGAACTCGACAAACGTTATAAATAAAAGCTATAAGTTGTATCTACCTTTTGGTAGATTTATAAATTTCCCAATAGCTGTGTTTTACGCTTTTAATTAGCTTCATGCCCCAACTTGTCTTGATTCACCCGCAAATCCCCCCGAATACTGGCAATATCGCCCGCACTTGCGCTGCTACAGGTACAGAGCTCCATTTAGTCGGCCCTCTGGGGTTTGAAATTAGCGATCGCTACCTTAAACGGGCCGGCTTAGATTACTGGCCCTATGTCAATCTCCACTGCCACGAAGACTTAGCGGCTTTTCAGATATGTCAGCAGGAGCGGGGCGGGAGAACGATCGGATTCAGCACTGGCGGGCGATGCAGTTACATCCAATTCCAATTTCAGGCTAGCGACTGGCTGATGTTTGGCTCAGAAACTGTGGGCATTCCTCAATTCGTCTTGGATGCCTGCGATGCCACAGTTTTTATTCCCATGAGCCAGCCTGGAGTCAGGAGTTTGAATCTCTCTGTTAGCGCTGCTGTAGGTTTATTTGAGGCTAAACGACAGTTGGGCGAGCTGGGATAAATCACGATCGACACATACATACACATATAGAGATTTAATAGCTGCCGGAGGCTGACAAATCTCGCTTTAAATATAAGAAATTTGTATCAAAGCGGTGAAAATCTAGATAGCGGAGATTAATATATTTTATTGATCCAAAAACATATTGTTATCAGCAATACAAAATTCCTCGCAAGATGATTTAGCAACAAAAACAGAGGATTTCAGCGATTTAAGGCGTCAGGGATCGCCTGCTTGTGGCTGAAGGCTATTGATATCTAGTAAATATACGGTTGTAGGTTGTCCGGAAATTAGCATAGAGTCGGATAATAGGTGAGAGTCTTAGCCGGTGCGGGAACGCATATTTTATTTATTCGTTCCAGCTATTACGGTGTAAGGCTTTTGGGGTGTAATTGCAGCGAGTTAGACCGAGAATTTTAAAATTTCTGACGGTTCGAGCTTGTCTAAATTAAAAAAGCAAGGTAATCTTGCCTAAGCACGATCGCTATCAACTATCAGAATATTTTTGGTTGTTGATTTAAATTCAGCGTCATGCGATCCCCTTGAGTGTTTCCAAGGACAGTTAGCGCTTCTCAGTAGGAGGTCGTTT
>JBDTEI010000600.1:0-2565 GCA_039922675.1 Microcoleus sp. | reverse complement strand
ATGCGCCTACATTGATTTTACTCGGTGCTGCGGTTGTTGGTGCGCTGATTTCGCCGATCGACCAAACCTCTCGCTTCTACCTTTTAGGAATTATTATCGCAGCCACAGCAGGCTACGTCACCGCCAGACAAATCAACCCTAAAATCATGGGTTGGATGCCAGGAATCTGGGCTTTATCCTTCCCGCTGATTTTGTGGCTAATTAAAGGCGGGTTAGGTTTGAGAGAAGTCTCGACAAATGATTGGGGCGGTTTAGTGTTGACGCTGTTTTTAGCAATAATCAGCATTGTGCTGTCCTTTCCCTTGGGAGTATTGCTAGCCCTGGGGAGACAAAGTTCTTTGCCAGTCGTCAAACTGCTTTCAACATTATACATTGAAATTGTTCGGGGTTTGCCATTAATTGGCATTTTGTTTTAGGTCAAGTGATGCTGCAATTATTCTTACCGCCGGAATATCCCAAATTAGATAGAGTCGTAAGGGCGATCGCCGGACTAACATTATTCAGTGCGGCATACTTGGCTGAAAACGTGCGCGGAGGCTTGCAGGCCGTACCCAGGGGACAAATAGAAGCAGCAAGGGCGATCGGGCTAAACACACCCCTACTCACAATTCTGATTGTACTACCTCAAGCCCTGCGAACCGTCATTCCGGCGATCGGCGGTCAATTCATCGGATTATTCATGGATACATCCCTACTTGCGCTATTTGGAATGTTAGAATTAATCGGAATATCCCGCGCAATTTTAGCAAATCCATCATACATCGGCAGGTACGCCGAAGTTTACATATTCGTCGGCCTCATTTATTGGGTATTTTGCTACTCAATGTCACTAGCCAGCCGCAAAATAGAGCGAAGTTTAGAAAAAAGTCATTAGTCAGTAGTCAGTAGTCAGTAGTAATTAGACAATTTGCAAACATGAATATCTATCAGCATTAGACCTCTTGCAAAAATCCGAAAATACCCTGAAACCATCTGCGTTAATCGGTGTTGCATCTGCCCGATATCTGCGGTTGCTCTATGACTCGAAGATTTTTGCAAGAGGTCTATTCATCAGCGTTCATCACCAATTAAAAAAAATATGGAAACTAAATCCACAAGCTCAGAAACAGTAATCGTAGCAGAAAATGTCCACAAATGGTACGGACAATTTCACGTACTGCGAGGCGTCAGCATGAACGTAAACCGGGGCGAAGTCGTCGTCGTGATGGGCCCATCGGGTTCGGGAAAATCCACGTTTATTCGCACATTTAACGCTTTAGAGGCATACCAGCAGGGTAAAATTACGATCGACGGCATCGAACTTTCCCACGACTTGCGCAACATAGATAAAATTCGCCAAGAAGTAGGAATGGTGTTTCAGCAATTCAACCTATTTCCCCACTTATCAGTCTTGCAAAACGTCATGCTAGCGCCCGTATGGGTGCGCCGCTGGCCTAAGAAAAAAGCCGAAGAAGTAGCGATGCAACTGTTAGAAAGAGTGGGAATTTTGTCACAAGCAAAAAAATATCCCGGACAGTTATCTGGCGGACAGCAGCAGCGAGTAGCTATTGCACGTTCTCTAGCCATGCAGCCTAAAATCATGCTGTTTGATGAACCGACATCAGCATTAGATCCGGAAATGGTGCGGGAAGTTTTAGATGTCATGCGCAATTTGGCTAAAACTGGAATTACAATGGTAGTGGTAACTCACGAAGTCGGGTTTGCGCGCGAAGTAGCCGATCGTATTGTGCTAATGGATGGCGGCGTTTTAGTTGAAGAAGCGAAGCCGGAAGAGTTTTTTCAGAACCCGAAAGAAGAACGCACACGCAAGTTTTTATCTCAGATATTGTAGCAGTTGACAGTTGACAGTTGACAGTTGACAGTTGACAGTTGATAGTTGAATCAAGTTCGCAGTTCGTCTTCGCGGACTTAAAAATAAATAGAGTTCTTTAGGTCGATTTGATAGGATGACTAAATTTTACGAATTACTCGATAGCATTCAAAAGAAACCGGGAATTTACATCGATTCCAGTTCAATCAGCAACTTATTCATGTTCCTGTGCGGCTATCAACACGCCCGCGATTTACTTGAAATGCCCGTCACACTACAAGAAGAAGAATTTGCAGAATTTCAGCCTTGGTTGCAACAAAGATTTGCTCTTAACACCTCCGCTTCTTGGGCTAAAATTATTCTCTTCTATTCAACCGATGAAAGTCATGCTTTTGACACTTTCTTTGATTTGCTGCAAGAATTTATTAAGGATAAATATCCGTTGGATAAGGTAGATGATAATAAGTCTGCCGTTTTGATTTGTGATTGATTCCCTAGACCCGGATAACAGCGTTACAATGGTATATATAAGTCATAAAATCTAAAATTTATATGCCGTCCACAAAAACGCTGCCGCTAATTAAAGATGCAGAACGCTTGGAAAGCCGCCTCAAAGAAATTCCGGCAGTTCCTGGTGTATATTTAATGCGAGACGAGAGCGATCGCATCCTGTACATCGGCAAATCCAAAAAACTCCGAAACCGCGTCCGTTCATACTTCCGCGAAAGCCAAAATCTCAGTCCCCGCATCGCCAT
>JBDTEI010000599.1:0-8406 GCA_039922675.1 Microcoleus sp. | reverse complement strand
AAGGCATAATTAAGCCTGTTTCCTCAGCCATCGCAATAAATTCCATCGGGGAAACCAAACCCCGTTCCGGGTGCAACCAGCGCACCAGCGCCTCAAATCCAATAACTGAGCCGCTTTTCAAACAAACGATCGGCTGATAATAAACAGTAAAAGGACATTCCAATTTAAGAGGAGTAGCCAATTGTGATTTCAGACGCTCCCGCAGGCGATCGATTTCGGATAAAGGAGAGTTTTCCCCCACCACGCCACCTCCGAAATTCACAATTGAATATGTCAAATTCAGTTCTTCGATCGACTCCCGAAAATCGTGTTCCAAGTGCATCAAAGCCACAGCCCGAGCGTGCATCGCACTCGTAAACACTTCGTAGCGAGCTTTACCGAGAGCTTTTGCTCGGTACATCGCAATATCAGCATCGCGCAAAATATCTCCAGGTAACTGATATTTTTCGGTACTCAAAGCAATGCCGATGCTAGCAGTAATTAAAACTTTATGACCTTCTAAATACAGCGGTCGTTCGATCGCCTTAAGAATTCCCTTTGCTTGGGCGATAGCTTCATCAACACCTTGAATTTCCTCCAACAAAATCACAAACTCATCTCCCCCCAGACGAGCCACAGTATCGCCAGGCCGCAAACAAGTCAAGAGACGGCGGGCTACAGCCACCAACAGCCGATCGCCAGTCCCGTGTCCCTGGCTGTCATTAATCACCTTAAACCTGTCCAAATCCAGAAACAGCACCGCAAACTGATAGCTCGGATGCCGTTTGACGCGGGCAAAAGCTTGCCCCAACCTGTCAGTCAACAAAGCACGGTTCGGCAAGTCCGTCAGCGCGTCGTGCAAAGCATCGTGCAACAATTGGTTTTCAGCCGCCTTGCGCTCAGTCACATCGTGACAGTTAACGACAATTCCCCGCACCGAAGGTTCTTCGAGCAAATTTGTCGCCACCGCTTCCAACACGCACCAGAAACCGTCCTTGTGCTGCACTCGGTATTCCGCCAATCCCATGCCAACTCTCGGCATTTCGATGACACCTTGGAAAACTTGAGCCGCCATTGGCAATTCGTCGGGGTGAATCAAGTCAAATACAGAGCGGCCGAGCACTTCCGCCGTCGGGTAGCCCAAAATCCGCTCTAGAGAAGGAGAAACATAGCGGCAAAAGCCTTTCTCATCGAGAATGACAATAATGTCTCTAGCATTTTCAATCAGCGATCGAAAACGCTTCTCGCTTTGCCGCAGTTCTTGTTCCGTGCGCTTGCGATCGGTAATGTCGGTATTCATGTAAATCAGACCGACAATTTGCCCGGTGCGGTCTTTAATAGCATCGGCCCGCAGCAGCACTTGCACAATTTCGCCGCTTTTTGTGCGGTTGGTAACTTCACCAGACCAAGAATAACCTAGGGCGATCGTGTCCAGTACCTCCGTAGCGACGGCGGGGTCTGCAAAAACTGTCGGTATACCTCCTGCGAGCTTCAATTCCTCTGCGGTGTCCCATTCCAATAGCTGAGAAAACGCTTGATTTTGATAAATGTGAGTGCCGTTGGCATCACTCATGCCGATCGCGTCGCTCGAACTTTCCACCGCCTTGCGAGTCAGCACCAGAGCTTCTTCTACCCGCTTGCGCTCGGTAATGTCAATCCCTACCAGACAAGCGGCGTTCCCCCGATCGTACTTTTGAGCCACAATCAAATAATGTCCCGCCGACTCTTCGCCCTCCGTTTTCACCTTAGCGCTGAGTTCTTTAACCGTTTCCGTAGCGTCGCCGGCAAAAAACTCCACCACAAAAGAATGAAAATCCTCGCTTGCGCCCAGAAAACCAATATCTTGACCGACAAAAGCCGACGGCTGCAAACCGTGCAGTTTGGCTAAGTGCTGGTTAACCCCCAAATAGCGAAAATCTGAGCTAATCCAAGACACTGTTCCCGGAACTGCTTCCAAAATCGTTTGCAGTTGGTCATTAGCTTGCTGCAAAGCATCCTGCACTTCTATGCCTTCGGATAAGTCTGACTGAGTTCCGACGAAGTGAGTCAAATTACCGCTGTCGTCTCGCAGGGGAGATAGGGACAATTTGTTCCAAAAAGGAGTGCCGTCTTTGCGATAATTTTTGATAATCACCTGCAATGCTTGACCTTGGCGCAAGGCGTCGCGGATCTTATCTACGGTAGCGCGATCGGTATCGGGGCCTTGCAAAAATCGGCAGTTGCGCCCCAAGATTTCACCGGCGCAGTAACCAGTGATTTGTTCAAAGGCCCGATTGCAATAAATTATGGGACAGTCGGGTGCATTGGCGTCAGCAATCACAATCCCGCTGCTAGTAGTAGCCAAAGCTCGATCGCCCAGCCACAGTGTTTCTGACGCAGTATGGCGATCGCCAACATCGCCCACTTCACCTAAATTAGAAATTGACTGGTTCTCTCGATCTCCCATTAGCCGAACTTTCAAGCAAACCTTTACAATTTCCGAGTTGTTTCTTACTTTAACGTTTTTCTGGGCTCGCGCAACTTAAATTGTATGTAGGCACTAAAATAAGCGGGATTCCACATTAGTTTTCACTGGTATTGTCTGCGCTTGCTGTGTGGCATTTAACACAGCACATCTTCACTTCTGCTGTGAAAATCCCAATTCTTCTCCCCATAGGACTCTCTCCCCCTCTCCCCGAATCCCCGCGCTCCCAACGCTCCGTCAATCAGGATGCGCAGCAGCTTATTTAGCAGGAGTTGCAGCTTCACCGCTCGGCGGTGCAATATTAATTAATGGCAAAGTTCCGCCTCCTCTCATTACTGTCGGAAACTGGCCGTTCCATTTTTCAATCGCTTGCTGCTGCAAAATTTCTGAAGTTAAAGTTTGCCGCTGCAAGCGTTTAGCTTCTGCTTGCCCCTTAGCGCGGTTAATTTGGGCTTGAGCGTCTTGGGTTGCTTTTTTAACTGTAAATTCTGCTTGTTTGGCTTCTTGTTATGCTATTTGTTTGGCTTCGATGGCTTTGCTAAATTCAGGAAAAAAGCCAAAATTAATTAATGAAACATCTCTGACTATCACCCCGTAAGGTTCCAAGCGATTTTTCAGAGAGTTGTCAATTTCTGTTTTGACTTCTGTGCGCTTAGTAATAATTTTTTCTGCGGTTTTTTTAGAAGTTGCTGCTTTGAGAAATTCCGAAATTGCCGCAATGAGAATGCTATTAATAATTTGTTCTTCTTCTCCTACTTGCTGGAAGACTTGGTTTGCCTTAGCGGGGTCAATTTTCTAGTTGATTGGCAAGTCCGTAGTGATTTTTTACAAATCTTTGGATGCTGCATCTGCTTTTAAGTCGGTTTTTTGCACCCGCACAGGGTTTTGATAGAAGTGACGATCGGCAAAATCGGGTGGATTCCTTCATCTAAAATCTTGTTCTAAACTTTGCCGAAGCGCATCATCACGCCGCGTTCCCCAGCGCCGACTAGGGCAAAAGGCACTTCTTATACCTTGCCCAGATGATTGATGAATAAATGTTTCAATATCTCGACAAATGGGATAATTTTAGATAAAGAAGTGAAGAGAAAGATCGATCGCTATCTCGACAAGCTATAGGATGGCGATCGGATCTCAAAAGCTTTTTATCAAGATAAAAAATCAGGCTCAAACAAGTATTTTTTGTAAATTATTAAAGAAAAATTGGAGGTTCGCGCCGGGGAAACCTTTGCGGGTTGGTGCCAGCACCGGCGCAAGATAGAATTTAAGTCTAGGAGGTACACACTTTATTTGTATCGCAACCGCCCTGGCCGTGAGGATGTTCTGAATGACTAAAATGCTTGCTTTTCTTAGTTTTTCCTTCTCTCGCGACGATAACTAAAGCCTTCTTCGTTCAACATCTGCAATAGAATGGGCTAGGGCGAGCCTTACTCAAGCCAAAGCGAGTATAAAAAAAGACTTCATGGGCAAATCGTGAATTTATAGCGACAAAGTATAAAAATCAGAATTTGAAAATGCCCGAAAATAAGTTAAGCTTAGATGAGAACGGTTGAATAAAGATATCTAATGTTGCAGCGACACCCTTGGCCGCAGACAATTGAAGAGGCGATCGCCATTCAAGAACAACTCCGGTCAGAGGTAATTACCGAAAATCAACTGGAGACAGTTCGGTATGTCGCAGGCGTAGATGTTGGCTACGACAGTACAGACAGCGTATCGCTGGCCGCTGTAACAGTTCTGAGCTTTCCCGACTTGCAATTACAGCAGCAGTCTGTGGTTCGCAGTCCTACAGCTTTTCCTTACCTTCCCGGTTTCCTGTCTTTTCGAGAAGTGCCGGCAGTCCTCGACGCTTTACAAAATATCAGTTTGAGACCAGACTTGATATTGTGCGACGGTCAAGGAGTAGCCCATCCCCGCAGGTTCGGTCTTGCCTGCCATTTGGGAGTTTTGACAGGAATTGCGACGATCGGAGTTGCCAAAACTAGATTTATCGGAGAACATTCAGAAGTAGGTTTCGACAGGGGCAGTTGGCAGCCCTTGGTGCACGAGGGATCAACCGTAGGCGCAGCACTAAGGACGCAAACAGGGATAAAACCGATTTATGTATCGATCGGTCATAGGATAAGCTTGATAAAGGCGATCGAGTACGTCCTGCTCTGCGCCCCGAGATATCGCTTGCCAGAAACAACTCGATCGGCAGACCAACTAACATCGGGATAACTGGCAAAGCCCGGAAGGCAGCAAAAAAAGCCAAAGTCAAAGCAAAAAAAGCATCCCTCTTTGGACTTTGATTTTTTGAGGTGTCGCCGTTAAGTCGATAAATGCTCTGAGTGTATCGCCAATCAGGTTTCGGTTCCATCCTTCCAGCGAACTAAAGAATTACTATACCTGAGAAAGAGGTATAAAAGTTGGAGGATTTCTACAATGATTGAAAGACAGTAATCAGCTTAAACATTGGCGGCTTTAACTAGAGTACCGGGGCGTGAACTATGTTTAGTTCACTTTTGTAAATTATCCAACAGTCATCCCGCGACTTAAACCCAAAGTTTACATTCGTCAGATCACGTTGCATAATTTACCGTCAGATATCTTACCACTGACTGGGAGTCCCAACGACAGTGAGAGATGAAGGCGCGATCGATCTAAAAAATCAGAAAACAAACAAGGAGACAGTCATGGCTGAGAAAAGCAAACGCGGATTCGCATCTATGGACGCAGAAAAACAGCGCGCAATTGCTAGCAAAGGCGGAAAAGCTGCACACGCGAAAGGAACTGCCCACGAATTCACTTCGGAAGAAGCTAGAGAAGCTGGTCAAAAAGGCGGCGAAGCTGTCAGCAGAAATCGGGAACACATGGCTCAAATTGGTCGCGAAGGCGGGCGGAAAAGTCGCAAAAGTGAAGCTTAAGTCTGTGACAACTTCCCACAGTGACTGAAATACAGTGACTGAAATATCGTCACTGTGGGATTCTTAAGAAGTTCTGAAGCTGTCTTGAGGGTCAACAAGTTTGCGGGCTAGACAAGGCAAGCAAACACCAGTCTGTCTCTCAACAAGACCCAATGCGATCGCAAAAAGCCCCGACTTCGGGGCTTTTTTGTTTGGTAACACAAAATATTTTCTCATAGGAATACAATTCGCGATCGCACTTTTGACCTCAGTAACTGGGTTTCTTTGCAGATTTCTCGTTACCAAACCCACAACTCCCAGAAACCCCGTTTCTTTGCAGATTTCTCGTTATCAAACCTAAAACTCGTAGAAACCGGGTTTCTTAGCCTAGGCGCGCCATCCCGGAAACTATCCGAAGTGTTGATATAAATAAGTAAGATTTTGCTATTTTTCAGGAAAGTATAGAACCATGACAAACCAGCTCAATTTAACATGGACAGAGGCTGGGGTGCGTCAAACTCGGACTATTCAACACGGACAGCTAAGCAAAAACCCGGGAACCGTGAGACTCGGGCGCGATCGGGCAAAGTGCGATATAGTATTTTCCCATGAGAGCGTATCGGGGCTCCACGTTGAAATATTTTTTAATCACGAATTGCAGGAATATGCTGTGCGGAATTTGCGCGCCAGCAATCCGCCGCTGGTAGACGGAAAAATTCTCGCCTCGGGCGAAGCAACATTGAAATCCGACAGTCGCATCCATTTAGGCCAAGTGGAAATCGAGGTGGTGAAAGTGACGGAGGTGCAGGTAGCTGCGCCGCTGACAGTTTTGCTCTCCGGGCCTCCGGTGCAAATTTCTTCCCCGCCGACGCAGCCTTCCACCTACGGTTTGCAGTGTCCCAAGTGCAGCCGCGTTTCGCCTTACGCGCAGTTGAGTGCGGGGTGTCCGTGGTGCGGTACTTCTTTGGCGGCGGCGATGAGTGTGGTATTATAAAAAATTACTAATTTTCTAGCAGAAGGAAGCAGAAAAAAGGCAGAATGAACAAGCAATAAAAGCTCATATTTCAGCTTTCTTAAAACTGATAGCTAATGGGAAAAAACTGCGGGTTATTAATTTCACATCTACCCAAAAACAACGCCTCTATCGCATCTACAAAACTGCTAACCCCGCCCGTTGGGCTGTTGCTGCTCTGTTCTTTTTTGTAACTTCTCCTTTAGCTGTGAATAAAATTCACGGGGAAATCGAATCAGCGCAAGCACAAGCCCCAAATACGTCTTGCTCAATGAATTAAAAGAGAACGAAGTACCGGGGCGATCGCCCTGGCTGCATCTCAAATGGATAACGGCTTGCTGACTTCTAGTGTAATCCTAGATTTGCGACTGCAAGCTGAATTAGTGGTGCTGAGTGCCTGCAATACTGGTATAGATATGATTACTGGCGACGGCGTAATGGGATTGTCTCGATCGCTGATCACTGCGGGTGCTACCAGTGTTGTTGTATCACTTTGGTCTGTTCCAGATGAGCCAACCAGTTTGTTAATGATGGAGTTTTATCGCCAAATGCAGGCCAATCCTGACAAGGCGCAGGCACTCCGTCAAGCACTGCTGACAGTGGCGAGGAAATATCCTGGCCCTGGCAACTGGGCTGCATTTACTTGAATGGGAGAATCAGAGTAATACCATTTTAGATTTTAGATTTTAGATTTTATAATTGGGAATGACTTACTACATAATGGTGGGGATCTTCCCTAAAGTTACATCATTTTTGGGACTGGTATCAGCAATTTGCACGTTTTTCACAATTTAACCAGGAAAATACTTTCAAATTAAAAACGCTTTTGACAAAATTGGGATGCTCCATAAAATCTTTAAAGCTAATAACTGATATAACAACAATAGCGCCCGACGGTTAGGACATTCTTAACTCCTTAAATATGAGCTGTTCTTCCTTATTCCTGATGACTAATGACTGATGACTAATGACTAATGACTTCAACATCTGCTTAAATCCTCGCGCTCAACGACATGAATTTTCAACCCTTGCATCTGCGACTGACTTGGAAAGATACAGCTACGGGGGATTGTCGCTCCCCAATACTCGAATTGCCGATCGCTTTGGGACGATTTTTTGAAGGTATGCCCGCGACTATTAACGGGCAGCGAGTTTCTCGAATTCCCCTCAAAAGCACTCAAGTTTCTCGGTTTCACGCTGTGATTGCCACCGAAGGTGACAGTATTGTAGTCACTGACACGGGCAGCCGCAACGGTACTTTTGTCAACGGCGATCGCCAAACCCGGTGCGTGCTGGCAAATGGGGATATGCTGCAAATCGGGCCTTACAAGATTGGCATTTCATTTGCTGTTAATTCCACAGAAACCCAGTCTGTCAATTCTCACATTTTCTTTAATCCGCAGACCAATAGACCAGACCCCGCGTTGGGGCAGCAAATCGTGTCGCCGGTTCCTCAAACAAATAGTAGGGGAGAATTTCCGCCGATCGCATTTTTGCAGGCGAATCAAGTCACAATGCGATCGCTCCAATCTATGGGACTCCCTGTGGCAGAAGTTGATTGGGCTGCTGTTGGCGGCGGTTTGGGCAGCTTGATTTGGGTGGATTTGCTGAGAATTTGCGGCGTGAAGGTCGATCGAATTGCAGTTTTGGGCATGGAAGAGCAGCCTTACGCGCGCTACCGTCGGTTATGTTTAAATTCTCAAATTCCGCTGCACGAACGGCTGCGATCGAATTCTGACGCTTGTCCAGACAACATTTGGGGCTGGCCTCCCTATGCTTTGCGGGAAGCTTGGCAGGAATTGCTCAAAGGGCGGTTGATTGTATCGCTAAAGTTGATGTGGCAGGTGTTTTCCGAACCGACTTTTGCCGAAACTTATACGCCGCGTGCGGGAAATGTGTTTGATTCGATTGACAGGGAAACTGCGCGTATCGGGTGGAATCAGATGTTTCGCTACGGGAGAGTGCGGGCAATTCGCAAAACAGATGACGGCAGGTACGCGATCGCTTATTCTCGATCGAATGCCGATCGTCGCGATCGTGCTTTTTTAATCGCCAAATACGTACAC
>JBDTEI010000598.1:0-2565 GCA_039922675.1 Microcoleus sp. | reverse complement strand
TCCGATCCATCAGTTGCGGCCCGGTGATGCCTTCGGGAAAGCCGGGGAAGTTTTCGACTTCTGTGGTGGTCATCAGTTGACCGCCGGGGATGCCTCCGGTTTGGTAGCCTTCAAAGACTACGGGTTTTAAGTTTGCTCTCCCGGCGTAGATGGCGGCGGTGTAGCCTGCAGGGCCGGAGCCGATAATTACTAGGTTTTCTACTGTTTCGTTGGTCATAGCTGCTTAATAGAACTCATAACGACTTCGTTTAAGTTTAATTATAACAAATGCGGGAAAAGTTCGATCGAGTGTATCTACTATTTTTCAACGAATGAGGGCGATCGGTACAACTCAAGTTAAATTGATAAGCAAACAGGATGGAATAATTTATTTCGTTTTAAATGTTCAATCAATTGCCGAAAAACCTCAAAATAGGCCCCCTTCACTATTGATTCTATTCTCATTTATTTGACGTATTTGCGCTGTTTCAGCTATAATCAGATTCTGATACTCAAGCGGTGCTATGACTAATTTTGGTTTTTGAGCCTGAAACCTTTAAAAATCGTTAAATAAACGAACTCTGCCAAAAATAAAAATACAAGTTTTTGTGCAAAATAGGCATTTTTTAGGTTAAGAATTGTAACGAATATTTTAGCAGATTTGACAAAATACCGTATCTATGATATGCAAGGTGCGTCGGGAGCAATGGAATTGAGATTTTTAACCGCAGATGTACGCCGATTAAGACAGATAAAATGGCTATAACAAAGATATTGTTTGTATGCAGCCAAAACAAGTGGCGGAGTTTAACGGCCGAGAAGATTTGCGAGAAAATTAGCGGGTACAGTGCGCGATCGGCTGGCACGGAAAAAGGTGCGAGAATTAGAGTAACTGAAGGTTTGCTCGGTTGGGCGGATCTAATCTTTGAGATGGAAAAGAAGCACAGCGATCGACTTCGCAGCAAATTCCCCGAAAGTCTTAAGGGTGATAAGGTTATTTGCCTCCAAATCCCCGATAATTACAGATATATGGAACCTGAGTTAGTCGAGATTTTGCAGGCGAAACTCAGCCCATACCTGGAAATGTCCGACAATCAAACAAGTTTTATGCAGCGTGTTCTAGAACCGGAGGTTATGGATACTTGGGAAGAAGCTGTCGAATACGACTCGATGGATTTTACTGAGGTGAATGTGGCTTTTGCTCAAAGTGCGATCGCCCTCGGGCCGATGTGTGGGAAAATCTTAGATGCTGGGACTGGTACGGCGAGAATCCCGATCGCCATTGCTCAAATGCGTCCGGCTTGGGAACTGACTTGCATCGATTTGTCGGCAAATATGCTGAAAGTAGGACTGGAAAATTTGGAAAAGGCGGGAGTGCGATCGCAAATTAATCTAGAATTAATTGATGCTAAAGCCATGCCTTATCGTGAAAGTTATTTTGACATGGTGATTTCCAACAGCATTATCCACCATTTGCCCGATCCGCTGCCATTTTTGCAAGAAGTCAGGCGGGTGTTAAAACCGAACGGAGCAATATTTTTGCGGGATTTACTGAGACCTCTGAATGAGACAATCAGGAATAATTTAGTTGAGATGTACGCGGGAGATTGCAACTCGCATCAGCAACAATTGTTCAGCGATTCCCTACAAGCTGCTTTTACCTTGGACGAGGTTGAGACGATGCTGGAAACCGCGGGGTTGGAGGGGTTGAGAATTTATGAATCTTCAGATAGACACTGGACGGCGGAGCGTGTTTGGAGATAAACTAAGGATTGTGCGATCGAACTCAATTTTTCCTATTGTATCTGGAGTTATTAATCTAACTTTATAGTATGTCGGATGACTCGATCGCGCCCTCCGTCTTTAGCCTGATAAAGCGAACGGTCTGCCGCTGCAATCAAATCTTTTTCTGAAGTTTCCGGTCGCGGCACCGTAGTCGCCACTCCCAAACTCAGTGTAACACAAGCAGACACTGGCGATTTAATATTTTCGATTTCCAGTTTTTTCACCCAAACTCGAATTTGTTCTGCAATCGAGACAGCCATCTCTGGTGAAGTTCGAGGCAAAATAACGACAAACTCTTCGCCTCCGTAACGGGCTACCAAAGTCTCCCCCGAAACCTCGCCTGCTGAGGAATTCACAGCCTCAACAATAGTTTTTGCTACCTGTTGCAAACAAGCGTCTCCCGCCTGATGTCCGTAAGTATCATTGTATTTCTTAAAAAAGTCAATATCGCATAATATTAAAGATAGTTCTGCTACTGCTTCTCCCAATTCCTGCCATTTTATTTCTAAATATTCGTTAAAACAGCGGCGGTTTGCAACCTGAGTTAAGCCATCTGAATTAGCAAGGCGATACAATTCGGAATTAGCTGATTGTAATTGAGAATTAACTGCTTCTAGCTCGGATTTTGTGATCGATAAATTGTAATAAAGTTCGCTAATATACCAAGTAGCTTCTTGGTGAATTTGGGATAAAGCTACCAACACTTGATGCACGTCTAACAGTCGGTAAACTTGAGGTTCTAACTGCACAACAATCGGCTCGTAAAGCAGTTCTGGCGGCCGCTGCACCGCTCGCTGAGCT